>CAZGVQ010000195.1:0-6995 GCA_964529355.1 uncultured Acidimicrobiales bacterium | reverse complement strand
TACCAGTTCATGGGCCAACGACAAGGTCCCGCCGCCTCGGTGGGGTCCTCGCTCAACAAGCTCGGTATCACCGAGCTCATGTTCGCCACCGCAGAGTTGCGCGCCGACATCGCCGGCCCGGAAGCCATGTTGCTCGGTAAAGGCTCAAATGCACTGCTCGGCGCACCGGGCGGCCGCATAGCTGGAGGCTCAAGCCAAGTGCAACGCAACATCATCGGCGAGAGAATCCTCGGCCTACCCAAGGAGCCCAAATAACCAACCCGGTGTCAGACACATCTTCGTTTCGGTGTCAGACACATCTTCGTTTTTGGCTAGTTCTCGCGTACGACGATGAGGCGGTCGTCGGGCTGGATTGTGAGGCGCTCCAGCTCAGCAGGACGCATTTGCTCGCCGTCGCGGACGACGGCGACCAAGGTGACGCCCGCTGGTACACAGGGTGCACCGTCGAGTGAATCGGGATCGACCTGGGCGAGTTCGAGGCCGGTACCGGCGGCGAGGAGGTCTTCGACGACCCCAACTGCGCCTCGAGCGAGGGTGCCCAAGCCGAGCATTCGGCCCACGGCGGCGGTCGCGTCGATGACCTCGTCGGCTCCGCCCTGGCGTAGGAGGTGCAGGTTTTCCTGCTCCTTTCCAGCGGCGACGATGTGGATGCCGGGGTTGATCTCGCGAGCGGTAAGCGTGATGAGCACCGCGGTGTCATCTCGGTTTGGTGCAACGATGACCGCCTTCGCTTTTTCGATGGCAGCGCTATGCAGCACCGCTCTCTTGCTGGCGTCGCCATGAAGCGTGACGATCCCTTGATCTTCGGCGACCGCCAGAGCCTCTTCGTCGGTGTCGACGGCGAGGATGTCGCCGGGGTCGACGCCGCGTGCCAACAGGTCGGCGACAGCACTTCCTCCCGTCGCGCCGTATCCACAGATGACAATGTGATCTTGCACGCTATTTCTCCAACGTTTGGCGGCCAGCAGCTGCCGAGATTGTTCGGTGAGTACTTCGACCGTGGTGCCGACCACAAGGATCAGGAACAAGATTCGCGCCGGGGTGATGAGCACGATGGTCGCCAGCCGCGAACCCTGGCTCACTGCGGTGATATCGCCATACCCGGTGGTCGTCACGGTGACCGACGCGTAGTACAGCGCATCGACCAGCCCGATCGCATCACCGGTGACGTCGACGTAACCCCCGCGACCCAAGAGCACCACCAGCGCAATAAAGACCACGAGACCGACGGCCATGGCGATGCGCCGCAGCACGGAGAAAAGTGGCGTGCGGGTGCGTCCGGGAACACGAATCTGTTCGGCGAGCTGTTCCAGCGGGTCGACGTTATCGAAGGCCCGCGGCCGGGCGATGGGGTCCGATGAACTCACGGAGCGAGCCTAAATCAGCTGAAGGGCAGATGTCGTCCATGCTGGTGGTGGGATAGACCGGTGTGATGTCCGCACCGTTCTTGATGTCGGTGAGTTTCACCGAGTCCGACGACGTCGCCGAGCCTGACGAGGCCGCGTCCGCTGGAGGTGAAGCGACCACTTCGGGTGACGACTTCGACGCCGACGACTTCCCGGATTGGTACCAGGACAAGGTGACCGATGAGGCTGAGGTGGGCGATGAGGCCACGGTCGAGCCTGACGCAGGCTCAAGCCGCCCCTACTTCGCTAATCTGGCGGTGGTGCAGACCCTCGACCGGCTTGCGTTCGGAGCCGTCACCGTTCTGGCCGGCGACAACGGGTCGGGAAAATCGACCTTGGTCGAGGCCATCGCAGTAGCCGCCGGGTTCAACCCCGAGGGCGGAAGTCGCAACCTCATGTTCGCGACCCATGACACTCACAGCGACCTGGCCGACCACCTGACCCTCCGGTGGAACAAGCGTCCGAAGTGGGGTTGGTTTCTGCGAGCTGAAACCTTCTACGGCATGGCCACCCACATCACGCTCGACGATGACCCCTATGGGGGTGTGGCGGCCATTTTTCCCGATCTGCACAACAAGTCTCACGGCGAGTCGTTTCTCGCGCTGGCTGAGAGTCGTTTCACCGGCAAGGGTCTCTACATTTTCGACGAGCCGGAGGCCGCGCTGTCGATTCAGGGCCAGATGCGCCTGGTGGCCATCATGGCCGCATCGGTGAAGAAGGGTTCGCAGTTCATCATCTCGACCCATTCGCCGTTCCTGATGGGTATTCCGGGAGCCTCGGTGGTTGAGACCGACGCCGAAACCGGTCTGACTCACACGAGCTTCGATGACCTTGCATCCACGGCGCTGTGGCGTCGCTTCTTCGCCGACCCTTCGGCCAGTCATCAGCGCCTTACCTGAAATGCCTCTGACACCGCTCGCGAGGTGGCCTACGGTGCGATGGTGAGCACCGCCAGGACCAGTGAGATCTCGCGGCCTCGCAAGCCGATCTTCATGGGCTGGAAGGTTGTCGGCGCCAGTTCGGTTGTTTGGGCGCTGCAATCGCTGGTCTGGGTGCAGGGCTACGGCAACCTTGCGGTGGAGCTCCGTCGACAATTCGGATGGTCCAAGACCTTCTTCTCGGTGGTGTTCGCGGCAACGCGCGCCGAGATTGCATTGATGGGCCCGGCTCAAGGCAAGGCCATCGCTCAACGTGGAATCACGACGGTGATGCGGGTGGGCGCGGTGTTCACCTTCCTCGGTTTCCTGGCGGTGTCGCAGGTCAGCGGTACGACGGCGTTCTTCATCGCCATGTTGTTCCTGGCCGTCGGCATGAGCCTCGTCGGATTCCTCACCATCTCGTCCTCGACGGTGAAATGGTTCGAGCGAAAGCGGGCGCGAGCACTGTCAATCCAGACCATGGGATTCGCCCTCGGCGGTTTTGCGGCGCCGGTGATCGTCGCGGGCTACAACCTCATAGGTTGGCGCTGGACCACTGCGCTCTCGGGAGCGGTTCTTGCCGCGGTTGCCTGGTGGGGTGCCGGCATCAGCGGTCGCGACCGGGTCGAGATGGGCGAGCACGTCGACGGCATCGAACACCCTGAGGACCTGCCTCCTTTGGCGCGTGCAGAAGGAGTGAGTGATCAGCACTTCACCGCCAGTGAAGCGTTTCGGACGCGTGCGTTCTGGATGATTTCCTTTGGCCATGGCTCGGCATTGGTGGTGGTTTCGGCGTCGATGGCCCACCTGGCGTTGTACCTCACCGAGGATCGCAGCTTCAGTGCCGGCAGGGCCGCGCTCATCGCCGGCCTCGTACCGATGTTCCAGCTCATCGGCACGGTGCTTGGGGGCTCGCTCGGCGATCGGTTCAACAAGCGGCTCATCGCTGGCGTGGCGATGTGGGTGCACGGCGTTGGTCTGCTGCTACTCACCTGGGTGGAGCACTCAGCTGCCATCGGTGCGTTCGTGGTCATGCATGGACTGGCCTGGGGTATCCGCGGTCCGCTGATGCAGGCGATTCGTGCTGACTATTTCGGCTCTACGGACTACGCGCGCATCCTCGGTTGGTCGAGCATCATCATCACCATCGGTGCAATGGCTGGCCCATTGCTCGCCGGACTCTTGGCTGACTCCACTGGTAACTACCGGCTCGGTTTCACGCTGGTGGCGGGGCTCGCCATCTTCGGCACGGTCTTCTGGATTCTCGCGTCACCACCGGCGCCGCCCATCCGGAGCGCCAGCGAGTAAGGCGGCCTACGCAAAGAGCCCAAGGACCCCGTCGGCGACGTGTCGTGCTTCGTCCGCAGCGCCGCTACTGCTGGCTGCGCCCGCGAACTCGTCGATTCCCAGTTGCTGTCGGGTTTCGGTGGTGGAGGTGAGCATCGAGGGGTCGAGCTGAATCCCGGTGCCATCCGCGACCCGCACCAGGCCGTTGAAGATCGCGACGGTGGCCGCAGCTTCCAATAGACCGTCGTCGCCAACCACCGATCGCAGGTTCTCTCGCACCGCCGGCAAATCATCGGCTCGTCGATTGGCCGCACTGGCGAACGCGAGGAGTTCGGCGCCTGCGGGGACGCCAGCGTCACCCGACCGGTTGGCGTCCATCACCGCGGCGAGGTCCACATCGAGCCCGGCCTGTTCGCCGCTCGCACGGAGCAGCATCGTGTGGGCGGTCGTTCAATAGAAGCACTCGAGCTCGGCAGTGGTTCGGGCCGCCACCAACTCAACCTGTGGGCGCGACAGCGCTCGGGACCACTCGAGTTCGAGGAACTCCGGACCGCGGGAGTACAGCGCCTGCACAAGACCGATCCAGGCAGCGTTGGTTGTCGGAACCAAGGAAAGCGATCGGGTGACGTTGGCCAGTGGGGCGCCGAGTTGTTGCGAAACCCAGGCGCCGACGTCGCCGACATCGTCGGGGCGCACTCTTGTGGGGGACCCATCGGTTGGCTCGCGGAGTTCGGCATCGGAACCCTCGGTGGCCCAGGCGAACATGTCGACGGCTGCAGTGCAGGCCGCAATACCCACCAACTCGGTGTAGGTCTCTTCGCCGAGCGAGCTAATCATCTCGTCGGCCCACGCTCTGGTGAGTCGGCCGGGGTCGCTGGACACGCGGTGCACCACCTCCATCGCTTCGGCCGACAGTTGGTCGGTGGCCCTGTGGCCGCCATCGACTGCATTCGGCGACAACGCCTGTCGTCGAGCCTTGTCGAGCTTGTTGGTGCGCGCGTCGCGTGCTTCACGGGCCGCGGCCAGCCGTTGTTCGCCGCTGAGCCAATCGCCGGCCCGGCTGAGGCTGGCCGTGGTCTCGGCGACGGCGGACGAAATGAGGTCATGCACGCTGCTCATCAACTCATCCTCGCGCTCCGCTCGGGCGAGTGGAAGTACGTGCACCACGAGGATTTTGCGCCCGAGCTCTACAACCTGGCCGACGACCCCGACGAGCTCACCGACCTCACCGACCTTGCCGACGATGCAAAAGCGACTGCCGCGCGAAAGGCGTGCGCGCAAGCCTTGGCAGAACTGGTCGACACCACCGCCGGCCAACACCGAGCCTTCGCAAGCCAGGTTGCTCATCGATGAATATGGCGGCCGCGACGAACTCGCAACCGCGTTTCGGTTTAATCACACACCGGCGCCCTAGGCGCTGAGGGGCACCGCTACCAGGTAGCGACGGTGGCTCGCGATGCGTCGAGGATTTTCTGGGCAGCATGAGCTGAGCCCTCGGTCAACAGGTCGGCGTTGAATACTTCGGGGGCCACGATGGGGTCGGCGCCGATCTCACGAAACAGCTCGAACAGTGCCGCGTGATCGACCACGCCATCGCCCGGTACCGGTCGGTCGTTCATGCATGCGCCCATCGGGTCGTCGGTGGGGTCGGCCTGGGCGTCGCAGATCTGGAACAGCGGGATGAACTCGCCGGGGATGCTGGCCAGCGTTTCGGCGTTGGCGCCCGATGGTCCGCCAGGTTGGTGGTGCCAATGCCAGGAGTCGAACAGGATGCCGACGTTGGTGCGTTCGGTTCGTTGGAGGAGGTCCCAGCAGGTCCCGATATCGGGTATCCCGCTCCACGGCAGGTACTCGACGCACACCGTGACTCCGGCCTCAGCGGCCCGGTCGGCTACCGCAGCAAGGTTTGCAGCCGGGCCGTCGAGATCGTCGAGCGTTGGTTCGAGCACCACTGCGCCCAGCGTCGACGCCCCATAGTCCACGCACATCTGAATCGACATCTCTGCGTCGGCAATCGCATCGTCGGGGCTTGCTGCCCCCGCCCATCCGTAGATCGCTTCGATGCACGCCACATCGAGACCATGACTTCGGATGCGGGCGGCGGTCTGATCGCTTGGATCACCAAGCACCATTGAGTGCAGCGACCAGAGCGAGATGCCGTCGGCCCCCGCAGCAGCGGCCGCGGCAAGTGCGGCGTCGAACTCGTCGCCGGTGATCTCGAAGGGTTTCGGAAACAGTGTGCTGAGACAGGGATTGAGGCTTTGGCGGCGCATGTGCACCAGACTGGCACGCGATGAGTATTTCGATCGACCACACAGGCAAGGTTGCGCTGGTCACGGGCGCCGGTGCCGGCATCGGCCGCGAGATCGCGATCTGGCTGGCCGAGGCCGGAGCGAAGGTCGCGGTCAATGACATCAGAGCCGAGCACGCCGATGCAGTAGTCGGCGAGATCGCTGCACGAGGCGGCCAGGCGGTGCCAGTGGTGGCCGACTGCCGCGACGATTCGGCCATCGATGCCATGGTGGCAGCCACCGTCGAGCAGCTCGGCGGCCTCGACATCGCTGTGAACAACATCGGCATGTTGCCGCCGGGCCGCGGCCTCAAACCGTTCGTGAAGTACCGGGGCGATGATTGGCGCGACATCACCGATCAGAACTTCACGCTCGCTGCACTCTGTGGTCGCGCCGAAGCCGAGGTTATGACCGCCAACGACGGGGGAGTGATCCTGTTCGTCACCTCGGGCGAAACCACCCGACCATCGCCCTACAACTCCATCTATGCGGCAGCGAAGGCGGCTATCAACCATCTGGTGATGTCGATGGCGGTCGAGTTGGGTCCTGAAGGCATCCGGGTACTCGCCATCGCTCCCGGAACCACGCTCACCGAGACCGTCGCGGCGGCGTTCGACGAAGAGCGGGTGCAACAGATCGTGGCTTCAACCCCACTTCGCAGAATGGTCGAGCACGACGAACTCGCTCGCCTCGCCGTGTTCCTCACCAGCGACCTCGCCCGTGCCATAACCGGCCAGTTCATCCTCGCCGACGCGGGAGCCCACCTCTCAAGGTCACGCCCACCAAACCCAAAGTGAATGTGGTGTCAGACACATCTTCGTTTAGGTGTCAGACACATCTTCGTTTTATTTGGTGATGCCGAATCTCTCGAGTCCGTAGGCCTGGATGGCGTTGCCTCGGAGGACCTTGTAGCAGTCCTCGGCGTTCATACCGACTTCGACAAACATGCCGTGGGCCACCTTGCGCGAATGCGGGAAGGTGCCGTCGGAGTGCGGGTAGTCGGTCTCGAAAAGGATCTGGTCGACACCGATGGCGTCGCGCTGGCGTAGCCCGACGATGTCGTCGAAGATGCAGCCAAACACTCGACCCTGCAC
>CAZGVQ010000194.1:4825-7043 GCA_964529355.1 uncultured Acidimicrobiales bacterium | reverse complement strand
GCTTCTTGTCGGTCGACCCGGTAACCAACGCTATTGGTTTGGTCACCTGGGTTACCGGCGATCCGTCGGCCACGATCTCTCGTGACCCCGACGTCACCGTTGGTCAGGCTGCCAACACCTGGTGTGACGCTGTCGGCGGCGTTGTTCAGGTTGGTACGGGCTCCTGCCCGGCGTCTCCAACCGACGTGACTGCCACCTACTCGGTCATTCCGGGCGCACTTGCTCCCGGCGACACCGTTGAGGTTCGTTTGAACCTCGACTCCGAAGGCGTCGAGTGTAACGATCATTGGACCAACACCTTCGGTGCCCGCGTCGATCAGATCCTTCTGCCGATCCGTTCAAACGACGTCACGGTGATGACCCAGTGCGAGTTTGACCTTGCGCTTGAGAAGACCATCGACCCGGCCTTCGTGCCCGGCGCCGACTGGATCACTCCTGGTGTCACGACGCTTGACTTCCTCATCGAGGTCAGCAACCAGGGCGACCCGGTCGAGGATTTTGATGTCACCGACTACATCGATACGTCGGTGTTTACGTTCGATCCGGCAAACAACCCCGATGCAACCGCCATCGGCACCCCGTTGCCATACACGTGGGACTTCTCCAACCCAGCCGCACCTGTTGCGCTCGTCGACGGACCGCTCACCAACGGCCAGTCGGTGTTCATCCCCGTCACCCTAACGATCGAGAACACCTCTGGGCCGCTGAACAACCTGGCCGAGATCTCCCGTTTCGACGACGATGGTGACCCATCGAATGGCGACTCGGATCCGGACAACCCCAACAACCCGTCGACCGGTCCGCTGACCGATGAGGACTCGACCCCCGACGACGACCCGGACAACGATCCCCAGCCCACCGGTCCCGGCGCTCCCGGCGACGGTGAAACCGGCGGTAACGGTGACGGAACCGATCCGCTCACCGGTGACGAGGATGACCAGGACATTGCCGGAATTCCGGTCTATGACCTCGAACTGATCAAGACCGCTGGCTCGCCGGCAGTTGACTTCAGTGCGATTCCTCCCACGGCCACCTATGAACTGACGGTCACCAACCAGGGCAACAGCGATGTGTTCCTGATCGACGTCACCGACTATGGAGCACCCGGCCTCACCTATGACCCAGCTGCCACCGCAGCTGCCTGGGCTGCTGCTGGTCTGACCGGCGTGACCGATGCGTCACCGACGTTCACGATCGCTGGCCCGCTCGCACCCGCTGCGAGCGTGGTGATCCCGGTGGTCTACCAGATCACGAGCCTGGCCGACGCGCCGTTTACCAACAGTGCGGAGATTTCGGGATTCGACTCCGATAACGATCCGGACAACGCTCCTGATCCGTTCGCCGTCGACGTCGACTCGACCCCGGATGATGTCAACGACGATGACGTGATCGATCACAACACGGTCAACAACGACCCTGATGGCGATGGAAACGTCAACGGCCCGACCCCGGGCGACGAGGACGACCACGACATCGAAACGATCGACCCGTTCGCAACCGAAGAACCCGGTATCGACATCGAGAAGGACACCAATGGTGTGCAGTCCGACGAGGCGCCTGGCGAAGAGATTGTCGCTGGTTCGCTGGTCACCTGGACCTATGTGGTCACCAACACCGGTGGCACCGCACTGTCCAACGCGACGGTTACCGATAACCAGGGTGTCACGGTCAACTGTGATATCGATGGCGACGGTGTCTTGGATGGAACCAACGTGATTCCGTTCCTGGCCCACGGCGCTTCGGTTACCTGTGAAGGAACCGGTACTGCAACACCTGGTCCATACGAGAACGTCGCCGACGTTTCCGGCGACCCAATCGTTCCCAACTGGTTGACCTGTGGCTGCGATCCAACCGATCCCACCACTTGGCCAACCGACCCGGACGGCTACATCCCGCTGCTCGACGACGAGGGCAACCCCGTTGATCCGGTTACCGATGAGGATGCTTCGCACTACACCGGAACGATCCTTGAGGGTGGTATCGACATCGAGAAGGACACCAATGGTGTGCAGTCCGATGAAGCGCCCGGTGAGGACATCGTTGCCGGTTCGGCAGTGACGTGGACCTATGTGGTCACCAACACCGGTGCAACTGCCATCTCCAATGCGACGGTTACCGATAGTCAGGGTGTCACGGTCAACTGTGATGTCGATGGCGACGGTGTCTTGGATGGAACCAATGTGATTCCGTTCCTCGCTCATGGTGCTTCGGTTACCTG
>CAZGVQ010000194.1:3308-4725 GCA_964529355.1 uncultured Acidimicrobiales bacterium | reverse complement strand
GGTGCTTCGGTTACCTGTGAGGGAACCGGCGTGGCCGTCGATGGTCCGTACGACAACATCGGTGATGTGTCCGGTGACCCGATCGTGCCGGACTTTGCCACCTGTGGTTGCGATCCGCTCGACCCGACCACCTGGCCAGCAGACCCGGCTGACTATGTGGCAGCCGTTGGTGAAGGTGGCGAGCCGCAGGGCCCCGTGGATGACGCTGACGCATCGCATTACCTGGGTCTTGTACCCGGACCAGCGATCGACGTCGAGAAGTCCACCAACGGAGTCGACTCCGATGAGGCGCCCGGCGAGACCATCAACGTCGGTGAAGCCGTCACGTGGACCTATGTGGTCACCAACACCGGTTCGGTTGCTCTTACCGACGCCACGGTTACCGATAGCCAGGGTGTCACCGTCAACTGTGATATCGATGGCGACGGAGTCCTTGACGGAACCAACATCATTCCGCTGATGCTCCCCGGTGACGCAGTGACCTGTGAAGGAACCGGCGTTGCAGTGGACGGACCATACGAAAACGTCGCCGACGTTACCGGTGGCCCGGCGCTTCCCGACTTCGCAACCTGTGGTTGTGACCCTGAGGATCCGTCAACCTGGCCAACCGACCCGGCAAGCTTCGACCCAGCAATCGGGCCTGATGGCGAACCGCTTGGACCGGTTACCGACGCCGACGCATCGAACTACACCGGCTTTACCCCGGAGTATGACCTTGCGCTCGAGAAGACGTTGGCCGAAGGACAAGCAACTACTGGTCTCGCTATCGGCGATGACGTGACCTTCACCATCGAGGTGTTCAACCAGGGCAACGTCGATGCAGGTGACGTAGCCGTCATCGACTACCTCCCAGCTGGGCTGGAACTCAATGATGCCGACTGGACCGACAACGGAGACAGCACCGCTTCGACGGTGATCCCCGGAGTCATTGCCGCTGGCGCATCGGCCACTGTCGATGTCACCGTCACCATCACCGCAGCCGGTGACCTCAACAACAATGCTGAGATCACGGGATCGACTGCGCTCGATGCAAACGGCGATCCGTTCCTCGACCCGTCCGGCGCACCGCTGGCCGATGTCGACTCGAACGCTGATGCCACCAACGACGACGTGCTTGGCGCCGACGGTGTCACCAACAACGATGGTGGCGACGAAGACGACCACGACATTGCCGGTATCAACGTTGAGCCCTCCCCAGTGATCAGGACACCGCTTGCCTTCTCCGGTGGAGAAGCCTGGGTCACCCTGGCAATCGGCGTGGCTCTTCTGCTGGTCGGAATGTTGCTGCTCGGATGGAACCGTCGCCGCGAGGACGAAGTTCTCAACGGCTAAGCGGTAACAACGAAAGCGTGAACCTTCCGCCCCTGACTCGTCGTCTCGACGGGTCAGGGGCGAAGTCGTTTTCCGAGAAGGTGTC
>CAZGVQ010000194.1:0-3208 GCA_964529355.1 uncultured Acidimicrobiales bacterium | reverse complement strand
TACTCGTTCTCGAGGGCCATTACCTGGTCGACTCGGCGTTGGTGGCGGCCACCTTCGAATTCGGCGGCGAGGAACGTGGTGACGATCTCTTCTGCGAGTCCGAGGCCCACCACTCGTTCACCCATCGCCAGCACGTTGGCGTCGTTGTGCTCGCGAGCGAGCCGCGCCGTGTAGAGGCAGCTACAGAGCGCAGCACGTACTCCTCTGACCTTGTTCGCGGCAAGCTGCTCACCCTGCCCGGAGCCTCCGAGCACGATGCCGAAGTCGGCCTCACCGCTGATGACCCTGCCGGCTGCATCAGCGCAGAACGGCGGGTAGTCGACGGATTCGGTGGAGTTGGTACCCACATCGATCATTTCGTGGCCCGCCGCTTCGAGGAAGCCGATGAGGTGAGTCTTCAGCTCGTACCCGGCATGATCTGAGCCGATGGAGATTCGCATGGTGAAACGGCCTCGCCCTAGGACGCCGAGGAGCGCAGGGCGGCGAGGGCCTTGTCGGCGTGATCGGTGAAGTTGGTCTCGCTGGCCACACTGGCGAGAAGCTTCGAGTCGGTGCCGATGACAAAGGTGGCCCGCTTGCTCGGGATGGGACCCATTCGTTTGACGCCGAATGCCTTGGCGATGCTCTTGTCGGCATCGGACAACAACGGGTACCCGAGGGAGTTGGTGGTATCGAATTCCTTCTGCCGACTCACCGAGTCGGCGCTGATACCTACGCGATGGGCATTGAGTTCAGCGAACTCGCCAGCCAAATCGCGGAAGTGGCAGCTTTCCTTCGTTCAACCAGGGGTCATTGCCTTTGGGTAGAAGAACAACACCACCGGACCCGTTTCGAGCAGGTTTGAGAGGGCGACCGTGTCGCCGTTCTGATCGGGAGCCGAAAAGTCAGCAACCGTGTCTCCAACGTTCATGTCTTCTCCATCATGTAAGGGGCGTGGGCCTAGTTGACGGCCCGCTCAAAGCCTTCCCAATAGGGTTCGCGTAGCTTGAACTTCTGTAGCTTGCCGGTGGCGGTGCGGGCCAACTCGTCGCGCATTTCCACCGATGTCGGGCACTTGTAGTGGGCCAGGCGGTTGCGGCAATGCTCGATGAGCTCGGCCTCGGTGAGCGACGACCCCTCGGCCAGGACCACCAATCCCTTGACGGTCTCACCCCACTTCTCGTCGGGCACTCCGATAACGGCTACCTCGGTAACCTCGGGGTGCGAAAACAGGGCGTCCTCGACTTCGATCGACGACACGTTCTCGCCACCTGAGATGATGACGTCCTTCTTGCGGTCGGCGATGACCACGTAGTTGTCGTCGTCGACGATGCCGCCGTCGCCGGTGTGAAACCATCCGCCTTCCAGCGCCTGGGCGGTGGCGTCGGGCTGATCCCAGTAGCTCTTCAGTACCACGTTGCTCTTGGCCAGCAGCTCGCCGGACTCGCTGGTCTTCATCCGAACCCCCAGAGCGGGGG
The DNA here is from genome assembly GCA_964529355.1 of uncultured Acidimicrobiales bacterium. Lineage (GTDB taxonomy): Bacteria > Actinomycetota > Acidimicrobiia > Acidimicrobiales > SHLQ01 > CALLQB01. The sequence goes on along the minus strand of CAZGVQ010000194.1, from coordinate 1,751 downwards.
CGCCGGCCCGGCTGAGCTTCTGAGCTCGCTCGGCGGCCGGCAGGTCGTCCCACTCGGCACGCCCGCGGCTCATCGTGAGCAGCGGAGCGGTCTCGGTGAGGCCGTAAATCTGGATGAACTCCCAACCGAGTTCAGTTTCGCAGCGTTCGATGGTCTGGGTCGGCGGGGGAGCGCCCGCACAGATGATGCGGACCCGGTCGCGCCCGGGAATCTCGCCGTCCCATGTCGCAGCAGCGTCGAGAATCGAGGCGAGCACCGCCGGTGCGGCACACATGACGGTGACGCCATGCTCTTCGACGCGTCGCAGGATCTCCGCGCCGTCGATCTTTCGAATCACCACCTGCTTTACGCCCATCCCAGCCACGGCGTAGGGCATCCCCCAGCCGTTGCAGTGAAACATCGGCAGGGTGTGAAGGTAGACGTCACGGTCGCTGATGCTCGCTTGCCACCCAAAGGTCGCGGCATTGACCCAGAGGTTTCGGTGGGTCATCTCGACGCCCTTGGGGCGGGCCGTGGTGCCGCTGGTGTAGTTGATGGTGGCGGTCCCGTTTTCGTCCCACTCCCAATCGCTCGGCTCGTTGTCGTAGTCGAAGAGCGCTTCCTCTTCGGGTGAACCAATCTCGATGACGCGGGTGTTTTCGAGGCCGCCCAGCGAATCCATGAGTTCCGGGTCGACCAGGGTGATCTCGGCTCCCGAATGGTCGACGATGTACTGGATCTCAACCGCGTTGAGCCGGAAGTTCACGGGAACCCCGACGCGACCCCAACCGGGAACGCCGTACAAAAACACCAGCATGCGTGAGGCGTTCTGCGACACCATCGCCACCCGACCGCCCTGTGGCACCCCAGCCTTTTCGAGGCCGCTGGCCAGCGCCTTCGCCCTCCGCAGTACCTCGGTGTAGCTGAGGTCCGGTGATGGGGTAGCGGGCTGCGCCGGTTCGTCGATGATTCCGGTCCGGTCGCCATAGACAAGGGCGGCCCGTTCGACGTGGTCGCGAATCGTCAGCGCTACTTCCATGGACATTCCCCCTTTGTTCTTCTGAGGCACTATTCGTAGCACGCATTGAGCGCAGAATTCCATGCGCCAGGGGGCCAGGCGGCTTGGAGGGGAGGTCGGCTTCGACGACCTAGAACAACGCTGCGAGCCTGCGCTGCACCGAGGTAGGCAGACCCTTGATGCTGCCCACCAACGCCTTGTTGTGCGCCCCGGGAATCACCATTCCCTTCCCTTTGGTAGCGGCGTCGAGCCCGACGGCCGCAACCACCTCAGCGGACTGCCAGAGGAAAGCGGGGATCTCGGAGCTATCGAAGTCCGCCTCTTTCTGAAAGTTGGTGCGCGTGAATCCTGGAGCGAGCGTGGTGATGGTGATGCCGTTGGGGCGTTCCTCTTCATGGATCGCCTGCGAGAACGAGCTGACAAACGCCTTGGTTGCGCCGTAGATGGCCGAGTGAGGCACGGGCGAGTACCCGGCGACCGAAGAGACATTGAGAACCGCGCCTTCGCGACGAGGACGCATTGCCCCAACCGCAGCGTGGGTAAGGCGCACCAGCGCGGTGACGTTGAGGTCGATCTGTGCAAGCTGGTTGTCGAGGTCATCGTCGGCAAATGCCGACGACCGGCCAGCGCCCGCGTTGTTTATCAGCAGATCGATCGGCGGTTCAGCCGCTAACCGGGTCGCCACAATCTCTGTGTCCTGTGGCGAGGTCAAATCCGCTTCGATCACCTCGGTGTTGTCGCCGAAGCCGGCGGC
>CAZGVQ010000193.1:0-7061 GCA_964529355.1 uncultured Acidimicrobiales bacterium | reverse complement strand
GCGCAGGTCGTCGCGTGAGGATCGTGGTGAACGCTCAGATAGTCGTTCGCCAGTGGCTGAGTGCCTCTGTGGTTAGTCGACTCTTGGGAATGTAACCCGATGCACCTCCCATCTCGCCGAGGTCGGTCTCAGAGATGGTCGACACCAGGACGACCGAGAGCTCGGGTCGCGCGGCAAGAATCTCCGCGGCTAGGGCGACGCCGTCGTCTTCGCCCAGGCAAATGTCCATCAGCACGAGGTCAGCGGGTGCTTCGTGGTCGATGAGCGACGACAGCGCGGTGGTCCGATCGGTCGCACATCCGGCAAACCGCAAGCCGTCCGAAGCCTCGAGCACGGCGATAGCAGCATCGATGAAGGGCCTCTGATCGTCGACGACGAAGACGTCGGCGCAGATGGCTGGTGCTTCCATGAGGTGATGGTGACAGATGAGATTGTCGTTGTCAGTGGTGCAGGCACCACTGATTCGTCGGCCATCGTGACCTATCCTTTCTGTCGGCAGAGGTTGACGAAACAGAATCGCGGGAGTCTGTGGAGCAAGCAGCGAATACCGAACAACTGGCGGCATTCGACCGACGGGTCGAGTCCGTTCGTCGATTCGTTCAACTCGACATGGTTGGCGCACTACTCGGGGCATTGGTGCTTGCCGTCGCAGCACCACTTATCGACGGCGCGAGACCGGTGCTGGTACTCCTTGCGCCGCTGATTGCGCTTGCCGCAGCCCTTGGCTGGGCGAAAGGACGTTTGGCCGATACCACACCGGTCTCGGTTGGAACCTTGGAGAAGTGCCTGTTTCTCGTGACGGCCGGGAACTGGATAGTCAGCATCGCGGTTACGTGGCTCGTACCTTTTCTCTGGCCCATCATGGTGCTCACCGTGGTGATGACCGTCGTGCTGGTAACCCCACATCTTTCAAAACGCACCTTGCTGGCCTTCATTGTTTTGGCGGCCTTCCTGGGTGCGATGGTCGGTGTACTTGGGTTGCTCCGAGACGACGATGGTGTGATTGAGGACATCAACGACACGCTCGAGACGCTGATCGTCACCGGTGCGTTGGCGGCCCAGATCGTGCCGATCGCCCTGCTCAGCTGGCAGACCAACAATCTTCATCGGCAAGCCTTTCTTGAACAGGTCGTTCTGAACCAGACGCTGCAGGTGTCCGAGGAGAAGCTCGCCGAGGAAAGCCGAAAGCTGGTCGAGTCGCGCCGCCGTGTGGTCGAGGCCAGCACCGCCGAGCGAAGTCGAATCGAACGAGATCTCCACGATGGTGCTCAACAGCGTTTGGCTGCCATTGGTATCCACCTGCGACTACTTCGATCTTCTGCCGAGTCCGGCAACACCACAGATGCAGCGGCTCTGGACGGCCTGGTCGGCGACCTCGACGCCGCAATCGAGGAGCTGCGAGAGTTGGCGCACGGCATCTATCCGCCACTTCTTGAGCAGAAGGGCTTGCCCGCAGCGTTGCAAGCGGTTGCGAGGCGCTCGCCCACCGACGTCAGGCTCGAAGTCGAGGCCGTGGGACGTCATCGGCGCGCCATCGAGGCAACGCTCTACTTCACGTGCCTGGAAGCGCTTGCGAATGTCCACAAACATGCCCCCGGAGCGACCGTCGAGGTTGCACTTCGTTGTCACCGGAGAGCGTCGACCCTCGAACTCACCGTGGCCGACGACGGTCCGGGTTTCGATCAGAGTGCTGTTGTTGACGGTCGGGGGATGCACAGCATGGCCGACCGCCTGGCAGCTGCGGGCGGAACGCTCGACGTTACGTCGGCGCCCGGGAAGGGCACCCGGGTAGCTGCGAGTTTGCCGACGGGTGCAGCCGGGGCAGCCGATGTCGCCAATGATGTCCCGGTTGCTTCGGGCCATTGAGATGCACGAGGCCATTACCTACGGCTGGCGTGTAGCTTCGATCCTGCGCTGTGGTTAGACCGCTGAATACCTTGTACTGGCTGGTCGTCAAGATCACGACAGCGTGACAAGAGCGAGAACACGAGGAGTTCCCTATGGACGCAATTCTGGGCATCGACATCGGAGGATCGGGTATCAAGGCCGCGCCGGTGAATCCCGACACGGGTGAGCTGTTGGCGCCCCGGCACCGCATCGACACACCCGATCCGGCGAAGCCGGCCGACGTGATCGAGGTTCTGCAGGAACTGCAGGCCCACTTCGACTGGGATGGCCCGGTAGGGGTGACCTTTCCCGGAGTTGTGCAACACGGTCACGTGCTCACGTCGGAAAACCTTTCGAAGGACTGGATCGGTGCAGATGCCGCAACGATGATGACCAGCGCGCTCGGATCAACCGTCACGGTGCTCAACGACGCCGACGCCGCCGGAATCGCTGAGATGCGCTTCAACAGCGCGGCGCCACTCGGCGGGACCGTCATTCTGGTCACGCTTGGCACCGGCATCGGAACGGCGGTTTTCGTCGACGGTCGCCTCGTGCCAAACACCGAACTCGGTCACATTGAAATCGGTGGCGATGACGCGGAGGACCGGGCGTCGGCTCGGGTAAAGGACGAAAAGGATCTCTCCTGGAAGAAGTGGAGTAAGCGAGTCACAAAATTTCTGGGCGAACTCGAAAGCCTGATGTGGCCGGAGCTCTTCATCATCGGTGGAGGGATCAGTAAGGAGTTCGAGAAGTACTGCAGCCGGCTCGACGTGCGAACACCGGTTCAGCCTGCAGAACTCCAGAACGACGCGGGCATCGTGGGCGCAGCGCTTGCCGCGGCCGACGCTTCGCAGTCGACATGAGTACCGTCGAGTACGACCGACTCGCCAAGGCGGGCACTGCGTGGAAAGAGTGGGGTCCCTACGTCAGCGAGCGCGCGTGGGGAACGGTTCGCGAGGACTACAGCGAGGACGGCGAGCCCTGGGAGTACCTGCCACATGATCATGCGCGGTCCCGGGCGTTTCGGTGGAACGAGGATGGCCTGGGCGGGATCTGCGACCAGAACCAACGACTCTGTCTGGCGTTTGCATTCTGGAATGGCGAAGATCCCATTCTCAAAGAGCGCTTGTTCGGCCTGACCGGCAACGAAGGCAACCACGGCGAGGACCCCAAAGAGTACTGGTGGTATCTCGACTCGACCCCGACCCACTCGTGGATGTCGTGGCGCTACGCCTATCCCCAGCGGGCATTTCCTTACTACGAACTCATCGCCGAGAACCGGTCACGCGGCCGCGGCGACGCCGAGTACGAACTCATCGATACCGGCATCTTTGACGACGACCGGTACTGGGAGATCACCGCCGACTATGCCAAGGCATCAGCCACCGACATTTCGATTCAGCTGACGATCCGCAACGCCGGACCCGAGGAGGCAACGCTGCACGCGCTGCCCACCCTGTGGTTCCGCAACACCTGGTCGTGGGGGACCGACGATCGCACCCCACGAATCTCTAAGGTCGACGACCACCTGGTGGCCGAGCATCACTCGCTCGGATCGATGACCCTGTCCGGCGATGGTGACCCCACCGCGCTGTTTTGCGACAACGAAACCAACGGCTCGCGCATCACGGGAGCCAAGCAGATCCCGTTTCCCAAAGATGGCATCGGCAACCACGTCCTGCGGGGAACCGAAACGGTCAACCCGGAGCACGAAGGCAGCAAGGCGGCGCTGCATTACGAACGCACCGTGGCCCCCGGCGATACCACCGTGATCAAGCTTCGGCTGAGTGCCGACGGCACATTGGTCGGTTCGGACTTCGACGACCTGCTTCGGCAACGGCGATCCGAGGCCGATGAGTTCTACGCATCGGTCATTCCATCGTCGGCAAACGAAGAACAGACGATGATTTCCCGGCAGGCCTATGCCGGGATGATGTGGACGAAGCAGTTCTACCATTTCGATGTCGAGAAATGGCTCGACGGCGATCCCGAGGGGCCCGAGGCCTCAGCGGCCAGAGCCCGCGGAAGAAACTCGAACTGGCGCCACCTCAACAACGCCGACGTGATCTCGATGCCCGACGCCTGGGAGTACCCCTGGTACGCGGCCTGGGATCTGGCGTTTCACTGCATCACCCTGGTCGATATCGATCCCCAGTTCGCGAAGGACCAGCTCATCCTGTTTCTCCGCGAGTGGTACATGCATCCCGATGGTCAGCTGCCCGCCTACGAATGGGCGTTCGGTGATGTGAACCCGCCGGTGCATGCCTGGGCCGCGCTGCGCGTCTTTGAGGCCGACGGGTCGCAAGACTATGAGTTCCTCGAGCGAATCATGCACAAGCTGCTCCTCAACTTCACCTGGTGGGTGAACCGCAAGGACGAGGAGGGCAACAACGTCTTTGAAGGCGGGTTCCTGGGCCTCGACAACATTGGTCCGGTCGACCGGTCCGAGGGCGTGCCCGAAGGCGGGCGCCTTGAGCAGTCCGATGGCACCGCATGGATGGCGATGTACTCGCTGAATCTGCTCGAGATGGCTTTGGCGTTGGCCGAGCACGACGCGACCTACGAAGACCTCGCAACCAAGTTTCTCGAACACTTCACCTACATCGCCAGCGCCATGGAGAAGTACGGACTCTGGAACGAAGAAGACGGGTTCTACTACGACATCCTGCACCGGCCGCATGCAGAGTCTCTGCCGATGCGCGTCCGGTCGATGGTGGGGCTTCTTCCGCTGGCGGCCACCACAACGCTTTCGGACGAAACCCTCAAGCGGCTTCCCGACTTTGCGGCCCGGTTCGAATGGTTCCGGGCCAATAAGCCGCAGCATGCAGCCCACGTGATCCACGATGCTCCCGACTGTGGCTTCGACGGATGGCTACTTTCGGTCGTGGCACCCCAGCGTCTTCCGCGAATTCTCGACACCATGCTCGATGAGGATGAGTTTCTCTCGCCGTTCGGGCTGAGATCGCTGGCCAAGTCGCATAGTGAACATCCCTTCACCGTCGATATCGGCGGAGGCCGGGCGACCGTGGGGTACGAGCCAGCCGAATCCACCTCCGGGCTTTTTGGCGGCAACTCAAACTGGCGTGGACCCATTTGGTTTCCGCTGAACTACCTGCTCGTCGAGTCGCTCCACCGTTTCGCTCGCTACTTTGGCGACTCCTTCGTGATCGAGTATCCGAGCGGTACCGGGGACATGAAACAGCTTCATGAGGTGGGCAACGAGTTGAGCGCTCGGCTGGTGGCGTTGTTCCTCAAGGACTCGGCTGGCCAGCGCCCGGCATTCGGCGACCACGAACAGTTTCGTGACTCGTGGAGCGATCAAATCCTGTTCTATGAGTACTTCAACGGCGATACCGGCGAAGGGCTCGGTGCGTCGCACCAAACCGGCTGGACCGGACTCGTTGCCAATCTCATCGCCGCCACCAACTCTGGTTCTGGGCAATGACGCCTGACCGTCTGCAACGTGCAGCTGCGTGGACCGAGATCAGGCAGGTGCAGAATCGCTATGCCGATATCGTCACCCGGCGGGCGTGGGACGAGTTGGCCGAAATCATGCGGCCCGACTGTCGGCTGCAGCTTGACCTTGGCGACCGTGAGCTTGAGTTCGTGGGCCCGGCGGCCATCGGTGAATTCATCGGTACGTCACTCGAACAGTTCTCGTTCTTTGAGTTCGTGATTCTGAACACCGTGATCGACATTCACGATGATCGAGCTGGTGCCCGGATGTACATGCAGGAAATCCGCCAGAACCATTCCGACGGCCGGCGCACCGATGCCTACGGCGTCTACCACGACCGGTTCGAGCACGATGGCGACGGACGGTGGTCGATCGCCCAACGGTGGTACCAGAGCTTCGCCCGCACAGCGTCTCCCGAAAGCCCAGGGGAACTCGATGTGATCGGCTTCAACCCGATGAACCTCGGGGACCTGTAGCCCTCGTCATCATTTCGTGCGGCCGCGTATCGGACAGGAGCGCTCGAACGGAGCGTTTCAGGTCGTCCAAGACGATCGGGTCGATGCGCTTCTTGGTGAGGAGTGGATTGTGGAGTCCCTGCAGAAGTACGAGTAGCGATGTGGCTCGTTTGTCGGGAGGCCCGTCGCCGAGCAGACCGGCCTTCTGGCCGAGTTCGATCTGGCGGGTGAGGTGTTCGAGGCTTCGTGCTTCGTGCCCTCGGTAGATCTCGCGGGTGGGCTTATGCGCCGACATCCGTGCTTGGGCGGCACGGATGACCAGGCTCTCCTCCCTGAAGGCCTCATGCATTGCTTTGACGAGGCTCGCGACCACTGCGTCGAGTCCGTCTTCGAGCAGCGTTTCGATGTGGAAACGTTGCTCGGCCGCGCCGACGATCGCGGTGAGAGACATATCGAGCGCCGCGGCAACAGCGTCGTCGTGGCTTGCGAAGTGGGCGTAGAAGGTGGCCGTCGAGACACCTGCCGCCTCCGCGATGGCGTCGGGGTTGAGGGCAGCGTGATCGCGGAGGTGAGCGTGGGTTGCGGTCGCCAAGTCGAGGCGAGTTCGCCGAGATCTGGCGGTTGCCGGGGTTCGGACCGTCACAGCCTCATCTTACCCACATCCACCTATCAAGACTGTAACTCATGATGAAGTTGCAAATTCTGGAGTAATACTCTAGAAACAAAATATGAAGACAAGTACGCAGAACCCAGTGCTCGACGCCGTGAAACACATCGGCCCGGACGTCGCCGCACGATCCGACGAGATCGAACGCGAACGAGGGCTACCGCGCGATGTGGTCGACATGATCAAGCCGACGGGCGCGTTTCGTATGTATGTGCCAGAGGATCTCAACGGTCCCGCCGTGTCGGCCTGGGAGAGCCTCGAGGTACTGCGGGAGTTGGCATATCACGATGGTGCGTCCGGGTGGGTCTCGATGATTGGATCGACAACGTCGTTGATGTCGTCAAGCCTCCCTGACCCCTTCGCCGCCGAGATCTTTGGAAGCTGCGACTCGATCGCTGGTGGGTTCGCCATGCCCGCGGGTCGAGCCGTTCCGGTCGACGGCGGACTCAAGGTCAGCGGTCGCTGGGCCTGGGGTTCAGGCACCCGGCACAGCACATGGGTAGGTGGCGGGTGCCTTCTTGTCGGGCCCGACGGAAAGCCCGCACCTCGAGCCGATGGGCTCGCGTCAGCGTTCGTCTTTCTCGAACCGGAGGAC
>CAZGVQ010000192.1:0-7096 GCA_964529355.1 uncultured Acidimicrobiales bacterium | reverse complement strand
CCGGGGACCCGGTCGGCACCTCGGCGATGTCGTCGACAAAGATCACGCCAAGGTCCTCAAAGCGCTTCACCACCAGCTGGTTGTGCACGATCTCGTGGTAGCAGTACACCGGGGCCTCGAAGGCTCGGACCATCCAGGCCAGCGCCTTGATGGCCATTTCGACACCGGCACAGAACCCACGTGGTGCTGCAAGGAGGACTCGATCGACGTTCACAACCTCAGAGTATCGCCGCAACCGCCGCCGTCGGAGCTTCAATCCGGTACTTCGACAGAATCTTCAACGCACGCCTAGAAGAAGTCGACAATCGTGGGACGTGGACCGGCAAACGCCCGGGTGAGGGCATCGATGTCGCGTGGTTCCGCACCGGCAAGTCGACCCGCTCCGGCGAGAAACAGCGGGTCGGCATGGCCGGTGTAGAGCGACGCGAGGTCGCCTATGTCGACCGCAACCTCGGAGCGGCCGCCGGACTCGAGCCTGCCTTCGCCTCCAGAGACTCGAAGCACGTGGGCCCCTGCATTCGACGCGACATTTGCATCGTGAATCTCGAGATGGATTTCGGCATCGATCCCGTCCACATACCCGCGAGCAGCGATGGCACCGGGGGCATTGACCAGACGGGTCATCCAGGTGAAGTGCTCTCCCGGGGTAAGCCACTGGCCATGGCGCAGCGATAGTCGAAGTTCGTCTGCTGGATACAGCAGTTTGAGCTCGCCGCCCGTGGTGCCGTTGCGGGACAGGAAGGTGAGGGCGTCGGCTAGGCCATTGCCATCGATGGCGAAGAGCATGTGCACATCAAGGTCAAAAAGGGCATCGTCGCGAGGCGCTGCGTACGAGTAGCCGACCACGGCGACCAGGTCGGCGTCGCGGTACATGCCGTACAGGTAGTGCGGAGCGGGTTTCTTCTGGAAGCCCTGCCAGACCGACGCCCAGGTGTAATCGGTGCGATCGAGCCAACCGTGGCGTCGGGCCGATGCCTGGCCGTACAACGTTCGCACCTCGGGGTCATCCCAGGAGACCTTGCGGGCATCGGGCGCTCCGCCCAGATCTGCGTCGTCGACGTGTAGGACGTCCTTGGTGTAGCTGCCGGCAAACTCATAACCGCGGCTTCGGTACAACGTTGCGGTGGTGGGGTAGAGGGTACTGATGACCTTTCCTTCGGCGTGCATCCGCACCAGGGCTTCGTCGAGTAGACGCCCAGCGATGCCCATCCCTCGGGCCTCTGCAGCCACGACCACGCCGCCGATTCCGCCCATCGGTACCGACCTGCCGCCAAACCACTGCGCCGAATCGAGAATCCGGAGGCGCCCCAGAAGCTGATCGCCCCGATACGCGGCGACCGTGCGGTCGTTTCCGGGCACGACGGCGTTGGGGTCATAGGTCTGATAGGCCCCGAAGGACTGCTCGGCGATGGCGAACGCCACCTCTTCGTCGCCGTCGCGAAGGTTCTCGATGGTGATGTCCACGACCAGAACAATACTGCGGGCGATCGGTACCCTGAAGTGGTTATGACGAACCCCCGAACCGCCGAGTCGGCAACAACCGCCGACGCACCGCCGCTGATCGCGGCGACGGTTCCGCCGTGCGTGATCGCGGTCGACCAGGGTTCGCCCGCCGACACTGCGGGTATCCGCGTCGGCGATGAGGTGCTGGCGGTCAACGGAGCGTCGCCCCGAGACGTCATCGAGTGGCAGCTGCTGGTCGACGAGGGCGAACTCGATATCGAGCTTCGGCGCGGTGGCATTGAATTGAGCGCTTCGGTTTCCAAGACGCCGGGGCACCCGCTGGGAATCGACGTGCACTCGGCGGTTTTCGACCGGGTACGAACCTGCGACAACCATTGCGAGTTCTGCTTCATCTACCAATTGCCCAAGGGCATGCGTCGCAGCCTCTACCTGAAAGACGACGACTATCGACTGTCGTTTCTGTACGGCAACTACACCACGCTCACCCGGTTCACCGAGGCTGACTTTGAGCGGGTGGTCACCGAGGGCCTGTCGCCGCTCAACGTGAGTATCCACGCCACCGATCCCGACGTCCGTACCGACATGCTCCGCAACAAGCGCGGCGCCACCAGCCTGCGTTGGCTTCGAGCGCTGCTCGATGCGGGCATCGAAATCCACGGTCAGATCGTGGTGTGCCCCGGACTCAACGATGGTGAAGTCCTCGAGGAAACCCTGTGCGGGGTGCTCGACGAATACCCCGAACTCGCTTCGGTGTGTGTGGTGCCCCTCGGGGTGAGCGCTCATAGCGATGAGCCCCGAATGCGACCCCACACCGTCGACGAGGCGGCCCGGGTGTGCGACATCGTCGAATACTGGCAGCAGCGGTTCCTGGAACTGCTCGGTCGGAGAACGGTGTTTGCCAGCGACGAGTACTATCTACGAGCCGAGCGGCCCTTCCCGGACGCCGACACCTACGAGGGCTTTCCGATGCACGAGGACGGCATCGGAATGGCTCGAACGCTCGAACTCGAGTTCGCTGGTGACCTTGAGACTCCCACCGGTGTTCGTCCCGGCTTCTTTGCCGCGGTCGATGGTGCCCCGGCCGACGGGTACCGGGCACCCCGCTCCGCCGACTCCTCGTCGGGCCCTGCGGACGATGCGACTTCGGTCGCCGTAACCCTTGGCGTGAAGCGCACCGCTCCCATCGGGATCCTCACCGGCGAACTCGGCGCGCGGGTTCTTGCCCCGCTGATCAGCAGTATCGATCGCGACGACGTACGAATCGTCGAAGTCCGCAACGAGTTCTTCGGAGGAAACACCGCGGTTGCGGGGCTCATGACCGGCTCGGATCTGGTTCGCACGCTCAACGCGCAACCCGAAGGCCACCGCTACCTGTTGCCCGATGTCTGCCTGAGTCGAGGAATGTTCCTCGATGGGCTTACCATCGACGATCTGCCCCGCCCGGTCGAGGTCATCTCAACCGACGGTGTGGCGCTCCGGAAAGCCCTCCAGGTATCGCAGGCAACCCGCTCATGACCAAACTTCCACTGGTTGCCATCGTCGGCCGCCCCAACGTCGGCAAATCGACCCTCCTCAACCGCATCATCGGGCGTCGTGAAGCCATTGTCGAAGAGCGGCCCGGTGTGACCCGCGATCGCAAAGAGGTCGAGGCCGAGTGGCAGGGCGTTCCGTTTCGGCTGCTCGACACGGGCGGCTGGATGAACGATGGCGACGCCCTCGACGAAAAGGTCAGCGAGCAGAGCGAGAAAGCCATCGACGACGCCGACGTTGTTGTGCTGGTGGTCGATGGTTCGGTCGGGCTGATCGACGATGACGCAAAGGTGTCAAAGCTGCTTCGCCGACTCGATTCACCGGTACTTCTGGCCGTGAACAAGATCGACGCCCAGGCCCACGACAACAACATTTGGGAGTTCATGTCGCTCGGCCTCGGCGAACCGTTTCCCATAAGTGCGCTGCACGGACGGCTGACCGGTGACTTTCTCGACGCGGTCGTTGCCGCTCTTCCTGAGGGTGCGTCGGAGGTCGACGCCTTCGCCGATGTGATCGAAGTTGAGGCAACCGATGAGGAGCGGCTTTTCTCGGTTGCCATCGTTGGCCGACCCAACGTCGGCAAATCCACCCTGTTCAACCGGTTGATCGGCGAAGAGCGGTCGGTGGTTCACGACCGGGCCGGAACCACGCGCGACACCGTCGACACCATCGTTGAAGCCCAGGGCGGACCCGTGCGGTTCATCGATACCGCCGGCATGCGTCGTCAGGCGAAGGTCGATGACGATACCGAGTACTACTCGGTTGTTCGAGCCCTCAACGCGGTTGACGGCGCCGATGTCGCCCTGCTGGTGATCGACGCCACGGTGGGCGTGACCCATCAGGATCAGCGGCTCGCCGAACGGGTCGACGCGGCGGGCTGTCCGATCGTGGTGCTGATGAACAAGTGGGAATTGCTCAACGCCGAGGAACGAGCCGATATCAAGAAGCAGTTCGAGCGCAAGATGCACTTTGTGGGCGACGCTCCGGTGCTTCAGATCAGTGCGCTGACCGGAAAGAACGTGCATCGGCTCTGGCCGGCATTGGCCGATTCGATCGCTGACTACCGGGTGCGGGTGCCGACCCGAAAGGTCAACGAAGTGATCCGCGCCGCGCAGGCAGCCCAGCCAGCCCCTCACGGGGCTCGCGTCATGTACGCCACCCAGGGCGCCACCGATCCGCCCACGTTCACGCTCTTTGCCAACAAGACGATTCATCCCACGTACGTTCGGTATCTCGAACGAAGCCTCCGCGAGGGCTTCGAGCTGGGCTCCACGCCGATCAAAGTACGGGTCCGGCATCGCGCGGAATAGCGGCGTTACCGGGGCGCCGAGTGGCACGACCACCGATCTGGCCACGTACCGTGAAGTTATGGGCGGGATTTGTCACCGACATGGGGTTGTAACGCAAGTTCCCCTCCAACTGACCGTTCGGGACCGATAGTGTTGGGATTCCTATGATGACCGTGGTTCTTTGCGCCTTGGGCGTGATCTGCCTTGCCGCAGGCGTGGTCTGGCTCCGGTCGGCCCGGCTTCGTCAACGGTTCCTCGAATCCATCGAGCGCAACATCGACAACGATGACGCCTTTTTGCTGGCCCGCTCCAGCATGCGCAAGGACTTCCACTCGGGCACGCTCTATCTGCTCCTTGCCATCGCTTCCTTCTTCACCGCGTTCTCCACCGACACCGACGCCGCCACACTGTTTGCCCTGGTGGTTATCCCGGCGCTCATCTCCATCACCTGGGCCCGAAACTCGGTGAAGGAAGCGCGGCTCTCGCGGCAGCGCTTCGAGATCGAGAAGAAGGCGGTCGAGGCGCTCGAGCAGGAAGACCTGGCGCCCAAAGCGTGGGCCAGTCGATTGGCTCCCGACGACCTACCCGATCTCAACGGGTTCGAGGTCGGGCGTGTGTATGAGGCTGGGTCCGGCCTCATGGCAGGTGACTTCTTCGACATCTTCCGTATCTCAAAGAACCGCGTTGGTGCCGTGCTGGGCGATGTGGCCGGCCATGGCATCGAATCGTCGATTACCGCCTTCCAGGCCAAGTATCTGCTGCGGGTGTTCCTGCGGCAGTTCCGTGACCCGGCCCAGGCGCTCGAGGAACTCAACAACCAGATGTCGCGAATGGACCGGGGCGAAGAGTTCATCTCGATGGTGTGCGCGGTGTTCGACACCGAGGCGGGCACCCTTCGGTATGCCTCGGCTGGTCACCCTACGACCTGGCTCTGGCATGACCGTGAAGTGCAACCGCTCGATTCCACCGGCCCGCTGCTTATGCTCGATCCCGATGCTGGCTACTACAGCCGGGAAGTCGAGCTGGAACACGGCGATTTCATCGTGCTCTACACCGATGGTCTGGCCGAGGCCCGGCGAGGCGACACGCAGTTCGGCGAGGAACGAATCGCCCAGATCATCCGGCGTGATCCCGGGGTCTCGCCCGACGTGCTGGTGAAGACGCTGCTCGATGCGGCCCATGACTTCGCCAAGGGTGTTATCGGCGACGACGTGGCCATCATGGCCATCCGCCGCGAGTAGCCGGCCCGGCGCGCAACGGGGTCAGCGGCGCGAGTACGATACGGGTGTGCCTTGGTGCGATCCGTGTGACCGGTTCTACAACCCCAATACCCTCCTGGTCGATGGCTCCTGCCCTCGTTGTTCAACCGTGCTCGGCGACGACGTCCACGACCATGATCACGACGATGATCACGACCCTGACTACGACCGTGCCGACGGCGAGACTGCTGTCGGCGTAAAGATTCCGTGGCATTTCTGGCTCGTACTGGTCCTGGTTGCGGCGTACCTCGGTTGGCGGGTCATCGACGGCATTCTCTGGGTCGTCGACGCCATCTTCTAACCCGAGTGGCGCATGTCGCATTTTGGTGCCCGCTGGTGTCATGGCTCGGTCAACACCGGTAGCATGATCGGCTCACGGGCTGTGGCGCAGCTTGGTTAGCGCGTCGGTCTGGGGGACCGAAGGTCGGAGGTTCAAATCCTCTCAGCCCGACCAAAAAACTTGAAGGAAAGCGAGCTACGGGTCCGGCGTCCAGAAGCCGCCGGCCACCCGTCCGCACTTCTCCTCGGTGATCAGCTGATCAACGCCCTGGGCGCTGATAACTGCTTCGATGGAAGCGCACTGGTGCACGTTGATGGGCCAGCCGCCCTCGACGTTAAACACCAGGCGGGCCTCGCTGTTGGTGCCTGGCGTGGCGTCGAGTCGGGTCTCGAGGGTCTCGCCGGTCTCGGTTTGGCGAATTCGGACGAGCCAGCCCCGTTCGTTGCTGGTGTTGTCTTCGAAATCGAGGCCGATCTGGCACTGGCCGGTTCCGCAGTTGAAGATGCGGAAGGCAGCGAGGCTTGGTTCTGCGGCGAGGTCTTCGATCTCGCGGTGGGAGTCGCATCGGAATGAGCGATCTTTTTGTGGGCCGCCGACACAGTCGTCGATGCCGTCGCCGCCGTCGAGCGTGTCGGCGCCGGCGCCGCCGCGAAGTCGATCGTTGTTTTCGTTGCCGGCCAGCGAGTCTTTCCCGGGGCCGCCATCGAGCAGGTCATTGCCAGGCCCACCCTGCAGGATGTCTTTGCCCTTGTTGCCGAGCAGTCGATCGTTGCCATCGTTGCCCAGCAGTGTGTCTTCGCTGGCGCCACCATCCATGATGTCGTTTCCGGCATCACCGATCATGTAGTCCTCGTTGGCACCACCCGCCATCACGTCGTTGCCGTTGCCGCCGGTGAGAAAATCGGCGCCGCTCCCGGCGCTGAGGTGGTCGTCGCCGTCGAATCCGAAGAGGTGGTCGTGGCCCGATCCGCCGACCAGTCGGTCTCGGCCATTGCCGCCGTTGAGTAGATCGTCACCGCCGTCGCCGAGGAGCCGGTCGATGCCATCGTCGCCGTAGATGTGGTCGGTGCCGGCACCGCCGCTTATGACGTCATTGCCGTCGCCGCCACAGATGATGTCGTTGCCGCCGGCGCCCACGATGTGGTCGTTTCCGCCCAGGCCAACGATGACGTCGGCACGGTTTGTGCCGCGAAGCCGGTCGTTGCCGGAAGTGCCCACGATGGTTGCCTCCAGGCCTTCACAGGTTGGCGTGGCGTTCGAGATGGCTGGCGGGT
>CAZGVQ010000191.1:0-7097 GCA_964529355.1 uncultured Acidimicrobiales bacterium | reverse complement strand
GGGCCAGCACGGCATCGTCGAGAACCGGCTGGAAGTGATCGGCGTAGGCGCCGGTGATTGCGTTGTAACCAAAGAGGTACTTCTGAGGCAGCACGGTGCCGTCGGCGAGGGTGACCTCGGTGAAGGTTCCGCCGACGATGACCCAATCGCCGACCTGTTCGATGTCCATTACCTTGCCGTCGTTGACCGTGGGCAGGCCTCTTCGGACGTCTTCGGTCGCGGTTGCACCGGCCGGCGGCGGTGGCGACACGATGGCGAATCCGCTCATGGCGGTTAGCACCAGTACTAGCGCAACCAAGGCGCGGACAGGGACGGAATGGGATGTGGCGGGGCGTGCGGTGAAAGGACGCATTCACTGGTGATCGGCATCCCTGAGGCTCGCCTTTATCGCAAGTGAATTTTCTTCCGAACCGCCGATATCGCCGTTATCGTCGGCGACGTGGTTGCCCTCAAACTCCGACGTTCACCGAGCCGACCCCGCCTTCTTGAGCTGCCGTGGAACGAGCCGCTCGAATCGTGGCCCGACGAAGACTTCGTGCGGCTTCCCGCCGGTACACACCGGCACGTGGTTCGGTTTCTGAAGCACGACGGCGAGTACTACGCCCTCAAAGAGCTTCCGACCCGCCTGGCCGAGGTTGAGTTTCACAATCTCGATCGACTTCGCGAGGATGGACTTCCCTCGGTCACCCTTGTGGGTATTGCGACCGATCGCACCGACGATGAGGGTGAGCCGCTCGAGTCGATTCTGATCACTCGGCACCTGCGGTACTCGCTGGCCTACCGCACGGTGTTCACGGATCTGAGCAACGAGGCACAGCGAAATCAGATGATCGACGCGCTTGCGGTACTGCTCGTGCGTCTTCATATCGGCGGGTTCTTCTGGGGTGACTGTTCGCTCAACAATGTGTTGTTTCGGCGCGACGCCGGCGCATTGCGCGCCTATGTGGTCGATACCGAGACATCGGAGTTTCAGGTTGCACTGAGCGACGGTCAGCGAACCCACGACATGATGATCGCCTACGAGAATGTGTTGGGCGGGCTGTATGACCTGCAAGCCGATGAGCGTTTGTCGGCAGAGATCGATCCGATCGATGTCGTCGACGCACTCCAAGCTCGCTACGACGCGCTCTATGACGATCTCACCGCAGCCGAGGAGGTCCCGGTGAGCGAATTGGGGCGTATCCAGGCGCGGCTCGAACGTCTCAACGAGCTGGGCTTCGACACCGAAGAGTACGAATTGCGCGAAGACAGCGGCATGGTGAGGTTCCGCCCCACGGTGGTCGAGGAGGGCTACCACAAGCGCTCCCTCGAACGGCTCACCGGCATAAAGGCGCACGAGAATCAGGCTCGCCGGCTACTCAACGCGATGCGCGGCTATGGCGCCTGGCTGGCCCAGACCGAAGGCGAAACCCTCCCCGAAGCGGTGATGGGCTATCGGTGGCTCACCGAACGGTGGCAGCCCGCCCTCGATCAGGTGCCAGAGCATCTCCGAGGTCGGCTGGAGGACGCCGAGGTGTTCCACGAGCTCCTCGAACACACCTGGTATCTGTCCGAGCAGGCGGGCGAGGAGGTCGACCTGTTTGAGGCGGTCCATAGCTATGTGGCCAACGTGCTCGAACGCCGCCAGGACGAACGACATATGCTGCCCACCGAGTAACGGGCTTCGATGCCGTCTCCCACGTGAGCAAGCGACCGGCATTGCAGGTTCTTTGGCAACGGGCAATGCTGGCGCATGAGCCTGATTCCGTATCTCACCTGTGATGACTCCAGTGCCGCGATCGATTTCTATGTCGCGGTGTTCGACGCGGTGGAAGAAGGACCGCGGTTCGTCGATGGTTCGGGTCGGGTTGGGCATGCGGCCCTGAAGGTCGGATCGGCAACCATGTACCTGTCCGACGAGTATCCCGAGATGGGCGTCGTGTCGCCGGCCACCCTCGGAGGACACACCTCGGCCACGGTCATCAACGTGCCCGACGCCGATGCAACTGCGGCACTGGCGGTCGAACATGGCGCCACCATTCAGGCCGAGGTGTCCGAGCAGTTTCATGGGGCGCGCAGCGGCACCCTGATCGACCCTTGGGGTCACCGATGGATGGTCTCCACCCAGGTGCGTGAAGTCTCCGATGAAGAGCTGGCCAACGCGGCCGAGGAGTTCGGCAAGTCATGAGCCCCACAACCGATGGTGAAGGACGACTCCAAGGCAAGATCGCGATGATCACGGGTGGAGCCCGTGGCCAGGGCGCAGCCGAAGCCAAACTGTTTGCCGATGCCGGCGCGACAGTTGTGATCACCGACGTCCTCGACGACGACGGGAAAGCGATGGCTGAAGATCTTGGCCCGTCGGTCAGCTATCTGCATCACGATGTGTCGTCATCGCAGGAGTGGCGCGATGTCGTTGCCTCGGTCGTCGAGCAGCACGGGCGTCTCGACGTCCTGGTGAACAATGCCGGGATTTTTCGGGTGCAACCGCTCGAACAGACCAGCGACGACGACTGGGACACGATGTTGTCGGTCAATCAGACGGGAACCTTCTATGGGCTCCGCGAAGTTGCTCCGCTCATGCGGGCGCAGGGGTCGGGCAGCATTATCAACATTTCGTCCATCGCCGGCCTTTCGGGCGCGGCCATGGCGTTTTCCTACAGCGCCACCAAGTGGGCGGTTCGTGGCATGACCAAGAGCGCGGCCCGTGACCTGGCGGCGTCAGGCGTGCGGGTGAACTCGGTACATCCCGGAATCATCGATACGCCGATGTTCGAAGAGTTCGGCGACGCAAGCCCAACGGTCGAGTCGTCAATCCCCAACGGCCGACTCGCCGAAGCAGCCGAGGTCGGCCAACTCGTGCTCTACCTCGCCTCCGACGAGTCCAGCTACTGCACCGGCCAAGAGTTCGTAATAGACGGAGGCTGGACCGCCTAGCTCACCGGGTAGTAGGTGGTGAGTACTTCGTTGAGGACGGCCTTGGTTTCTTCGAAGCTGCCGGGGTCGCCGGTGGTGGCTTCGGTTGCCGTCGCGACGAGCGCCTTGCCGTCGAGGTCGAGCACGATCACGCGGGTGCGGCTTTCTTCGGGGGCGTCGCCGGTGCCGTCGGCGAAGACATCGAACACCGTCGCTGGAAAGCTGTTGAAGTTCGTGGCGAAGGAATCGCTGAGGACGGTGTTGTTTTCTTCAAAGTCGGTAACGAGCTTCAGCGCGTCGCCGTAGTGGGGCACGATTTCAAAGGCAATCTCCGGCACGAACGCGTCACTGCTGATTGTGGCGAGCGAACCGCGGCTCAGCCAGAGGCAACCGCCCTCGGTGTCGTCAGGAGCGCCGATGTACCAGGCCTCGGGATAGTTGATCGAGAAGTCTTTTCCGACGCAACTCTGAGGTTTCAAGGTCGAGGTGGTAGCCGGTGTTACGGTGGTCTCAGAGACCTCCGCTGCGGGTGGTGTTGTCTCGGTGGTCGACGGCGTGGTTGTGTCGGGGCTTGCCGGGTCGGCGAACGGGAGCGAGTCGGGGGTGGTGCCGGCACCAGTCGGTTCGGCCGTCGTGTAGGTACACGACGACAGCAGCAGCAGGCTGACTACGGCAAGCGCACGGCAGATGCTGGCGCTCGAGGCGCGGAGGTTGGCGGGAGGCATCCCGCTTCTATCGGCGGGACGGCCGCCACCTGTAGGTCGACCGCCTTAAGCAGTGCCTGGTCCGTTTAGCTCAGGACCGCAACCGGATCGTGGTATTCCAGGTCGAGCGCTTCGGCCACGGCCGCATCGGTGATCTTGCCGTCATACACGTTGAGACCATTGCGAAGGTGCTCGTCGGCCAGCAATGCGGCCTTCGGATCGTCGGCCAGCTCGAGGAGAAACGGAAGGGTTGCGTTGTTCAGCGCCAAGGTGGAGGTCCGAGGTACCCCGCCTGGCATGTTGGCTACGCAGTAGTGCACCACGTCGTCGACCATGTACACGGGGTCGCTGTGGGTGGTGGCCTTTGAGGTTTCGAAGCTTCCGCCCTGATCGATGGCGACATCGACCACAACCGAGCCGGGGCGCATGCGGCTGATCATGTCGCGGGTCACGAGCTTGGGAGCGGCGGCACCGGGAATCAGCACGGCGCCGACCACCAGGTCGGCGGCTACCACATACTCATCGAGCGCTGTCGAGGTCGAGTAAATCGTGCGCAGCACCGGACCGAACCGGGCGTTGAGGTTGGCCAACACATCGGGGTTGCGGTCGAGCACGGTGACGTCGGCACCGATGCCGATGGCCATCTCGATGGCGTTGCTGCCAACGACGCCGCCGCCGATGATCACGATGCGTCCCGGGGCTACACCCGGCACACCGCCCAACAGCACACCCGAACCGCCGTGGGGAGCTTCGAGGTAGTGAGCGCCGGCTTGAATCGACATCCGTCCGGCCACCTGCGACATCGGTGCCAGCAACGGGAGACGCCGATTGCGGTCGGTGACGGTCTCGTAGGCCACCGCGGTGGCGCCGCTGGCGATGAGGTCTTCGGTCTGGGCGCGGTCGGGCGCCAGGTGCAGGTAGGTGAACAGCGTGTGATCCGGAGTGAGCCTTGCCCGTTCGATCGCTTGCGGTTCCTTGACCTTCACGATGAGTTGTGAGCTGGCAAACAGCTCGTCAGCGGTGTCGATGAGTTTCGCGCCGGCCGACTCGTACTCGAGGTCGGTGAAGCCCGAACCCAGGCCCGCGCCCTTCTGAATGAGCACGTCGTGGCCGCGCAGCGATACGTCGCGCACACTGTTGGGGGTCAACCCAACCCGGCGCTCGGCGTCTTTGATTTCGGTGGGTACTCCTACGATCACGACACTGCTCCTCTTCGGTCTTTTCGGTACTTGTGCTGCTGCTACTTGAACAACCCCGGGCGAAGACGGTGGATTCCTGCCCGCGGTGCTTCAAGCAAACGGTAACAAAGCATCTGTACTCGCCGATTGCGAAATATCACCCGCTGCCGAGATATGCGCTCCAATATTGCGCAAATATATCTATCGGCGCATACTTCTTGCGTATGGAGAATCTCGACGCAATCGACCGCCACATACTCAACCTGCTCCAGGTCGATGCTCGACTGCCCAACGTCGACGTTGCCGATCGGGTGGGGTTGTCGCCCTCGGCATGTC
Source organism: uncultured Acidimicrobiales bacterium (assembly GCA_964529355.1). GTDB lineage: Bacteria > Actinomycetota > Acidimicrobiia > Acidimicrobiales > SHLQ01 > CALLQB01. The sequence continues at coordinate 1,984 of CAZGVQ010000191.1, read as the reverse complement.
TGCGCCGGGTTCGCCGGCTCGAGAGTTCAGGCGTCATCGCCGGGTTTGTCGTACTGGTTGACCCGGCAAAAATCGGCCGATCGGTGGATGTCTTTGTGGAAATCAGCCTGGATTCCCAGGCCGAGGACAAGCTCGATGCGTTCGAGGAGGCAGTGGCTGATTGCCCGGAGGTGATGTCGTGTCACCTCATGGCGGGGGAGTACGACTACATCCTTCACCTTTCAGTGGCCGACACCGTCGACTACGAACGCATCCACAAGCAGTACCTGGCCCGACTTCCGGGCGTGGCCCGAATCCGTTCCAACTTCGCGATTCGCACCGTGTACGACACCACTCGACACGAGCTGGACTCACCCGATGTCTCCACATAGTCCTGGTCAATCCAGCCTGCGACCGCTGATGATCCTTGGTTGCACGTCCGACGCCGGGAAGAGCCTGCTGGTCACTGCGCTCTGTCGGTGGTTCGCCCGACAGGGCGTCGACGTCGCGCCATTCAAGGCCCAGAACATGTCCAACAATGCGCGGGTGGTGGACGGTGGTGAGATTGGCGTAGCCCAGTGGCTTCAGGCGGGCGCGGCCAAGGTGACGCCTTCGGTTGCGATGAACCCGGTGCTCATCAAACCCGAGGCGGACACCCGAAGCCAGGTGGTGCTCAACGGTCGAGCTGCGCCCGAGTTGCGTGAGGTCCCTTGGGAGCACCGGGCGCAGATGCTCTGGCCGGCGATGACCGAGGGCTTCGCCGCCGTCGCGGCTCAGCACGACCTGATCATCCTCGAGGGGGCCGGCAGTCCGGCCGAGATCAATCTGGTTGATCTGGTGAACAACCGGATGTTGCGGCATGTCGATGGTGCAGCGCTTCTGGTGAGCGACATCGATCGCGGCGGCGCGTTTGCCCATCTCACCGGCACGCACGCACTCGCACCTTCGAGCACCCAGGAGCGGCTGGTGGGTTTCGTGCTCAACAAGTTTCGCGGCGATGAGTCGTTGTTGGCGCCCGCGCCCGAGTACCTCAGCCGAGCCACCGGAATGACCCCGGTTGGTGTGCTGCCCATGCTTCACCACGAGCTACCCGACGAGGAGGGTGCCACGGTCCGAGCCACCCCACCCTCGGGTGCGCCGGTGGTTGCGATACCGCGTCTCCCGTTCGGGTCCAATGTCGATGAGTTTCACCTGCTCGGCCACGTGGCCGCGGTTCGGTTCACCACCGCCGTCGCCGACATCGACTTGGCCGACCTGGTGATCATTCCCGGCAGCAAACATGTGGTTTCGGATCTCGAATGGCTGCGCTCCACCGGTCAGGCCAGCGCCATCGCCAACCGGGTCGCAGCGGGCAAGCCCGTGTTGGGCATCTGTGGTGGTTGCCAGATGGTCGGCACCGCCATCAAGGATCCCGGCGGGGTCGAGAATCCTTCGCAGGCCGAGGTTCGGGGTCTCGGACTGTTGCCGCTACTCACCGAATTCGGGCCCGAGAAGATGACCGAGTTGTCGAGCCTCACGTTGCCGACCCTTCCCGGCCGCTGGTCGGCGCTTTCGGGTTGCCGCGTCTCGGGATACGAGATTCGCAACGGACGCACCGTGCGCTCCGGCCGAGCTGGGATGGGTGGATTTGGTGTGGATGAGGCCGCCATGGTCGAGGCCGGAGGACGGGTCTTTGCCAGCGAGAACGTCATGGCCACCACCATTCATGGCCTGCTCGAGTCGCCCGAGGTTCTCGAGCGACTGTTCAGCATCCGGCCCGAACCGGTGCTCGAACGCACCTTCGAAACGCTGGCCGACGCCGTCGAGGAGAACCTCGACACCTCGTTCCTGCGTTCTGTGGTGGGGCTCTGAGTTTGCGTTTCGACCGTTCCACCGTTGGGCCAGGCCGCTAGCCGTACCGCTCGAGCAATGACTGTCCGATGGCCACGCACCTCTCGCGGGCCTCTTCGGGCTCGACGATCTCAAAGCCGTGGGCGATGCCTGCGGTTCGCGCCGCCAGCGATTC
>CAZGVQ010000190.1:0-7139 GCA_964529355.1 uncultured Acidimicrobiales bacterium | reverse complement strand
AATGCCCGACGCTCCGCTGATGCCCGATGCACCAGCCATGCCAGAAACTCCGGGAATGCCCGAAGCTTCGGTCGCCGACCCGTTCGCCCAGCCGTTGGCCGGCGAAAACCCGTTCGATCCAACGCCGCCCCCTCCCGAGCCATCGATCCTCGATTCGTTCGGCAACGATGAACCAGAGCCGGTGCACGAACCGATCGACATGGACACCGATCCGTTCGCTTCGGCCCCCGACCCGGTGGCTGCTCAGCCGCCGGTCGCCGAGCAACAGTTCGCCCCGGAGCAGCAGTTCACTCCCGAGCAACAGTTCACCCCCGAGCAACAACAGCAGGCCGCAGCCGCTCAGCAGGCTCAGGCCGAGGAAGCAGCGGCCCAACAGGCAGCCGCCGAGCAGGCACGCCAGCAGGAAGCGCTCGCCCAGCAAGAGGCCCAAGCGCAACAGCAAGCCGCCGCTCAACAACAAGCCGCTGAGCAACAAGCCGCCCAACAACAAGCCGCTGAACAACAGAGCCAGACGCAAAGCGCTCAGGCGGGCGTCGACGCGCCGCGCTGGGACGATGCTCGAGGTACCTACATCCAGTGGGATCCGGTTCTCAAAGCGTGGATGCAGTGGGACGAAGCCGGCGGCCGCTGGATTCCCATCCGCACCTGAGTTCGGGTCAGGTCTGACCCAACACGGCGAGCGATTTGAGTCGACGCTCGATGTGATACTCGACGATCTCGACCGCCAAGTGGTCGACTTCATGCACCGCCGGCGAGTCGGTGATCTGGAGCGCCTGCCCCAACTGGCCTCCGAGCATAAGCCGCAGGATCTCGAGCGCATCGGGGGTGATCGCCCGCCCTCGACGACAGGACGTGCACAGGGTTCCGCCTTCGCCGATGTCGAAGGCAACCAACTCTTCAGAGGGCTTCTCTTCTTCGCACAGCACGCACCCGTCGATGAACGGTTCGAGTCCGCCCAGCGACATGAGCTTCAGCATGAACCCGGCCATGACCAGCGGGCTCGGCTTGTTCGACAACGTGTCGAGGGCCCGCACCAACATCGTGAACGTGTGAGGGTCGGGCTCCCGCTCCTGCATCACATGTTCGGCGGCCTCCAGCATGGCCATCGACCGCACAAGCCGGTTGAAGTCGTTGCGGAGACCGTCGAAGCGGTTGATGGTCTCGACCTGAGTGACGATGTCGAGGTCGCCTCGGGTCTCATAGAGCTGCAACGCCACATGGGCTGGAGGATCGAGCTTCCCTGCAAGCTTGGCCTTGGTTTTTCGTACACCGCGGGCCACGGCGCGCACCTTGCCGTGCTCGGCGGTGGCGAACACGATGATGCGGTCGGCCTCGCCCAGCTTCCAGCGGCGTAGCACAACCCCCTCGGCGCGGTAGAGGGCCACGGCGGTCTAGCCGTCTTCGAGGCCGCCGAAGCGGCGCTCTCGTTCCTGGTACTCGCGGATCGCGTCGGCCAGGTGCTCGCGCCGAAAGTCGGGCCACAGCACGTCGGTGAACACCAGCTCGCTATAGGCCAACTCCCACAGCAGGAAGTTGGAGATGCGGTACTCGCCTGACGTGCGCACCATGAGATCGGGGTCGGGCATGTCGGGGTAATACAGGTGCTTGGCGATGGTCTTTTCGGTGATCTTGTCGGGGGCGATTCCGCTGGCTGCGATCTCGCGCACGGCGTCGACGATCTCGGCTCGGCCGCCGTAGTTGAAGGCGATGGTGAGGGTGAGCTTGCGGTTCTTCTTGGTGAGCTCGGTGGAGTCCTCGATATGGCGCTTGAGCCGCTTGGGCACGCGCCAACCCTGGCGGCCCGAGAACCGGATCCGTACACCTTTTTCGTTGAGCTCGTCGCGCCGGTTCACCAGGATTGACTCGTTGAACCACATGAGGAACTTGACCTCATCGGCCGGCCGCTTCCAGTTTTCGGTGGAGAACGCATACACGGTGAGCCACTTGACGCCGAGTTCGAGCGCCCCTTCGACTGCGTCGAACAGCGCTTCTTCGCCTGCGGCATGACCATCGGTGCGCTTGAGACCCCGGCGGGTTGCCCAGCGGCCGTTACCGTCCATCACGCAGGCGACGTGGGCAGGGATTCGTGTGGGGTCAAGTGGAGCGCGAGAAGCTTGGGGCACCAATAGAAACTACCCCGTCCCCCGGTGTTCTCTGTCCACCTACGCGAAATCTTGACAACTGCTCGACCGAGCGTGGTTCGTTCGCCGGCATCATTCGCTGAACCGGTCGGGGCTAGGTTCACACCGTGGACCCATCCGGCGACGAATCTGCCAACCCCGACTGGAACCAACTACACCGCGACCAGTACGCCGCCCGGGGCCGCAAGGTGGCGGTGGGCCTCATTGCCTTGTCGGTGCTGATGTTTGCCTTTGTTGCTCTCGTGGTTGTCCTCGTCGCCTGACACCGTCACCGCGCGTGTCAGTGCAGCGCCCTACATTGAGGGGCCTTGTCTCTCGCCGAAACCACCGAACGCGCACTTGCCGTCGCCACCGCCCAGCTCCCGGGTGGCGGCGAAACGCGCCAAGGACAAATCGACATGGCGCGTTCGGTGGCCGACGCCATCTCCTCGGGCGAGCATCTTCTGGCCCAGGCCGGCACTGGCACGGGGAAGTCGCTGGCCTATCTGGTGCCGGCGCTGCTCAGTAAGAAACGCACCATCATCGCCACGGCCACCAAGGCGCTGCAAGACCAGCTCGCGAACAAGGATCTCCCGTTTCTGGCCGAGCATCTCGACCATCCCTTTGCATGGGCCATCCTGAAGGGCCGGTCAAACTACGTCTGTCGCCAACGACTCGACGAACTCGAAGACGAAGGCGATCAGCTACAGCTCGACGGGTTGAGCACCGGCGCTGACACCGACGAGATCGATGCCATCCGCGAATGGGCCGAAACGTCGATATCAGGCGACCGGGCCACCCTCGATTTCGAACCCACCGGCCGGACCTGGTCGGCGGTGAGCGTCGGGCCCCGCGAATGTCCGGGTCGCGGCCGGTGCCCGCAAGGCAACAACTGCTTTGCTGAGGCAGCGCGCGATGAGGCGGCCGGGGCCGACGTGTTGGTGGTCAATACCCACCTCTACGGCATCGACCTCGCATCGGAGGGCGCCATTCTCGGCGACCACGAGCTGGTGGTTATCGACGAAGCCCATCAGACCGAAGACATCATGTCGTCCACCTTCAGCTGGGAGATCAGCGGCGGTCGGTTTGTCAGCTACGCCCGCAACTGTTCGGCCATCGTGGCCGACGACGATCTCGTCGGATCGTTGTTCGAGCTGGCCGAGGATCTCACCGAGATGCTCGAACCCAAGGTTGGCGACCGGCTTTCCGACGGGCTTCCCGACGACATCCACGCAGTGCTCGACAACGGCCGACGGGTTGCCGAGAAGGCGCTCCATGCGCTGCGCAACATCGACGACTCCAACATGACCGGCAAGGCCAAGCTCGATGTCGGCACCCGCAAGCAGCGAGCGATGCAGGCCGGCACCGCACTCACTGAGGATCTCGACCTCATCATGTCCGAGCCGGGCGGCATGGTTTCGTGGATCGATGGTCCACCAAAGTCACCGTCGCTCAAGGTCACGCCGGTGGAGATCGGTGAGCTGCTCACCAAGTCGCTGTGGTCCGAGCGCCTGGCCATCCTCACCAGTGCCACGGTGCCCCAGGGCCTTGCCGGCCGGCTGGGACTCGGCTCACACCCACATGCCGAGCTCGATGTCGGCAGCCCCTTCGATTACGAAGAGCAATCACTTCTGTACTGCCCTATCGACCTGCCCGAACCGCGCGATCCCAAGTATCGCGACGCGATGCTCGATGAGCTCGAAGCGCTCATGCTGGCTGCGGGTGGCCGAACCCTTGCGTTGTTCACCAGCTACCGGGCAATGAACGATGCCTCCGAGTTTCTCGCTGGCCAGATGCCCTTTGAGGTGTACACCCAGGGCGATCTCCCCAAGCCGGCGCTTCTCGAAGCCTTTGTCGACGACGAACAGGCGTGTTTGCTCGCCACGATGAGTTTCTGGCAGGGCATCGATGTGCCCGGGCCGTCGCTTTCACTGGTCGTCATCGACAAGTTGCCGTTTCCCCGGCCCGATGATCCGGTGCTTCAGGCCCGCCGCGACCTTGCCGGGCCAAACGCGTTCCGACTCATCGATCTTCCGCGGGCGGCAACCCTGCTTGCCCAGGGGTCGGGACGACTCATTCGGGCCAGCTCCGATCGAGGTGTGGTGGCGGTTCTCGACCAACGGCTCGCCACCAAACGGGCCTACCGCTGGGAGCTCATCAATGCGCTTCCCGACATGAAACGCACCAAAGACCGCGACGAAGTCGTGGCGTTCCTTCGCGATATCCGTAACTCTCGGGGCGCTTAGCTACAGCGCAGAGGGTCACGATCAGCGTCGAACCGCCGATAGTCATTCATGACGAGTGAAATGAGCCCACGGCGGGCCAAACTCGAGCAACGTCTCCCGGCCAGTGTCGGCGGCCTCGGCGATCCGTTTCGGCTCCTGGTCGACAATCAACTCGACATCATCTGCATCTACGAGCCCGACGGCAGAATCTTCTACGCAAACCTCGCCTACGCCAGCTTCTTTGGCACCACACCCGAGGAGCTCAAGCAGGCCTGCATCGTCGACCTTGCTCCGGAGCACGCCCGCGAGCACGCCCGCGAGAACCTGGCCCGGTCGGTCGCTGCCTTTGCGGAAGACGAGACCATGTCGGTCAATGAGTTTGAGTTGCGCAACGCCGAAGGCGAGCTGCGGTGGGTGGAGTTCACCGACCAGCCGGTTTTCGACAAGGACGGCGAGTTGTTCATGATCATCTCGGCCGGCCGCGACGTGAGCTCGCGACGAGACACCGAGCAGAAGCTGGTGGAGATGAACCAGCGCCTGGCCGAGAGCAATCGCGATCTCGAGGACTTCGCGTATGTCGCTTCCCATGATCTTCAGGAGCCGCTCCGCAAGATCATTGCGTTCAGCAACCGCCTCACCGACAAGGCGTCGGACGAGCTGAGCGAGAAGAACCTCGACTATCTCGAACGCATCAGCGGCGCGGCGGGCCGCATGCAAGGCCTCATCGAATGCTTGCTAGAGGTCTCGCGGGTGGCCACGCGCGGCGAAGCACTTGTGCCGGTGGATCTCAAGGTGGTTCTTGACGGGGTGCTCTCAGACCTTGAGATCGCCATCGAACGAAGCGGAGCAACGGTTGCGGTTCCCGACGATCTACCCAAGGTTCTGGCCGACCCAAGCCAGATGCGACAGCTGTTCCAGAACCTCATCGGCAACGCCCTGAAGTTTCAAGACGAGGGAATCACCCCAGTCGTCACCATCGCAGCCGCAACGGTGAACGATGCCGATGTGCCCACCGCCATCAAATCCAGTACCCGCACTTTCGTGAAGATCTCGGTGGCCGACAACGGGATTGGTTTCGAGGAGAAGGACGCCACCAAGATCTTTGCGATCTTTCATCGACTCCACGGACGCTCCGAGTATGAAGGCACCGGCATTGGCTTGTCGGTTTGCAAGAAGATCGCCGACCGCCACCACGGCGACATTTCGGCCCACAGCGAACCGGGCAGCGGCGCCACGTTCGAGGTGCTCTTACCCACCGCGTAGCTCGCTCCGCTGGGCTAAAGGTCGAGCCGTTCGAGGGATTCGGGTGTGCTCTGCCAGTTCTTGTCGACGTTGACGATGAGTTCGAGAAACACGCCGTCGACCAGTTGTTTGCGGACCGCCGTGCCCACCTCTTTGAGGATGGCGCCCTTCTTGCCGATGACCATGCCCTTCTGGCTTTCGCGCTCGACCAGAATCTCGACCCGGATGCGGGGCCACTCCCATTCGGTGACGCGCGTTGCGATGGAGTGCGGGAGTTCCTCGCGCATCCGGTGGTTGAGCTGTTCGCGGACCAATTCGGCGACCCAGGTGGTGTCGGGAAGGTCGCTCACCATCTCGTCGGGGTAGAACTGCGGGCCCTCGGGCATCATCCCAAGGAGGTGATTCACCAGTTCATCAACTCCTTTGCCGGTGGTTGCCGACACCGGAAAGATATCTTCGAATCCCAGATCGGCCGCGGTTTGCAGTTGGGCCAGGATCTTCTCGGGTTTGATGCGGTCGCATTTGTTGAGCACGACGATGGCATCTTTGGGAGCCTTGTCGGCCACAAACCGATCGCCGCTGCCGATCGACGCACTCCCGTCGAGCACCAGGCACACCACATCGACATCGCCGATCGAGCTTGATGCTGCGGTGTTGAGCCGCTCCCCCAGCGCCGACTTCGGCTTGTGAATGCCGGGCGTATCGATAAACACCAGCTGTGTATCGCCGGAGTTGAACACCCCGCGGATCTGGCGCCGGGTGGTTTGAGGCTTGTCGGACACGATCGACACCTTCGAGCCGACGATGGCGTTGACCAGCGTCGACTTGCCCACATTGGGTCGTCCTACGAGGGTCACAAATCCCGATCTGGTGATCTCGCTCATGCGTTGCTTTCGTCGTGCGCCGGGTTGCTCGGCGTCTCTTCGCTGGCCATGCCCCGTTCGGCAGCCGCACGCTCGGCCTCAAGGTCGAGTCGGGCGCCGAGCGGCTGGCGGATCTGCACGCTGGTGATCCGCCGGTCGTGGATCGCGTCGACCTTCATCCGCAGGCCAGCCACCTCGAGCACCTCGCCCTCGACCGGAACATGGCCCAGGGTGTTGAAGATCAATCCGCCGACGGTGTCCCAGTCGCCGGTCGGGAGTTCGCCCTCAATGATGTCGTTGAGTTCGTCGACCGGCATTCGGCCATGGACTCGCACGCCCCCGGTGATCGTTTCGAGCACTGGTACTTCGTTGTCGAACTCGTCGACGATCTCGCCGATCAGTTCCTCGATGAGGTCTTCGAGCGAAACCAGGCCGGCGGTGCCGCCGTATTCGTCGATCACGATGGCCAGATGCACCTGGCTGGCCTGCATGTCGCGAAGTAGATCGTCGCCCGGCTTACTCTCGGGCACGTAGGTGGCAGCGCTCATGTGGGTGCTCACGGGTTCGCTGCCACCGCTCCCCCCGTTGCGGCGCTGCACGCCCACCAGGTGCTTCACGTGCACGACGCCCACGATGTCGTCGACTCCTTCATTGGTGATGGGAAGCCGGCTGAATCCGTGCTCGATGGC
>CAZGVQ010000189.1:0-7178 GCA_964529355.1 uncultured Acidimicrobiales bacterium | reverse complement strand
GCCAGAGACCACACACCCCGACGCGGCCGAGTTCCTCGCGCGCGTCGGAGGCTTTCTCGATGGGTTCGCGCAATCCAACACCGACTTCTTCCGCCGTCATCTCGCCGAGGACGTCGCACTCGTCTTTCCGGGAAGTTCGCGGGTTTGGGACCGCGCGTCGGTCATCGAGAGCGTCGCCGACCACGCTCCCTACATCGAGTGGCGCATCTCTGACTCGAGCGTGCGTCCGCTCGGTCCCGGCCTCACGCTGGTGGTCATCACCACGGTGGTGCGCACGAGCAGCGCCAATGAGTCGACGCCAGTCGTGCAATCGATGCTCTTCGACGACACCAGCGACCCCTGGACCCTCCGATTCCTCCAACAGACAGCCACCTAGCCACAACCACCGAATCACCGAATCACCGAATCACCGAATCACCGAACTACCGAACTACCGAAAGGCAGCCAGCCATGCCCGACAACACCGACCTTGCTCCTCGGCTTATCGTCAGCGACGGCGACGCCGCCCTCGCGTTCTATGCTGCAGCGTTCGATACCGAGCCGACCGATCAGATGCACCACGAGGGACGACTCGTGAACGCGCACGTGCAACTCGGCGCCACGCAGATGGGAGTGGTGCAGGAGGACGGCGGCGCCAACGTCTCGGCCACCAGCCTCGGCGGATCGCCGGTGGTGCTCAGCCTCACCGTTCCCGACGTAGACGCGGCGGCCGATCGTTTCGTCGCCGCAGGCGGCGAGGTCGTGATCCCCATCGATGATCGTCCCTACGGTCGCCGAGACGGCCGCCTGCGCGATCCGTTCGGCCACCTGTGGATCCTGGGTCAGCCTCTGGACTGACGAGCGGTCGCGCGCTGGCTAGGCCAGTTCAGCGGCGACGGGACATTCACTCGATAGCGGCCGACCGGTCACCCGCTGCGGGCCATCGGGGCCGATCACCATGTCGAAATCCGAAAGCTCAAGAACCTCGGTGCACTCGCTCGACCGGGCAGCGGCCGCGTCGAACAGCTGTTTCGGCAACACCGATCCGTACGCAGCTATGGCCCAACACTTCAGCCCATGCTGCTTTGCCTCAGCCACCATCGAACCAACTCCCCGGTCGGCAAGAAGCCAATGCGGCCCGCCAGCAGCGGCGTCCACCAGCAGCAACTCGGCATCTTCAAGCCGGGTTGTGGGGTAAACGTCGGGGCGCTCGGCCAGGACTGCATCGAGATGTTCGGACCACCCGCGCAGATGCACCCGGCTCGGCGAGGGAAAGCTGTCGATGAGATGTTCGGTGCTCAGGTCGGAGTGCACCTCGTCGACGATCAGCCATGCTTCCTGGCGCGGATCGTCGCTGGTGAGCATTCGCGCTGCCAATGCGACGAGCGCGCCCGAGCTGGGATGGTGCGCGAGCATCTGCCGACACGCCATCACGAGCGCGTGATGTTCGCCGGCGACCGACGCCAACGCAGCTGCAGCTTCTTCGACCAGCATCTGTTGTGGAACATCGTTCGCGCGAGCGAGGTATCGCAGTCTCTCCATCGGGTGCACGGGCCGAAGAGTACCGAATGTCACACCCCGAAGTCGGGCCGACCCGCAGCGAAACGACGATTTCCGCGAAGTTTCTGAAATTGGACGCTCCCAGTTCACAATTCTGGGCGATTCGTGCATTACCGTTGCAGATCGTGGCTACCGCCCCTTCACTCGAAACCAAACTCAATCCACTGGTGGGCGATGCCCGACCGCTGAGCGATTGGCTCACCACCTTCCCGCTCATCCTCGGTGTCATCGATCCCTACACCCACGAAAGCGGATGGCTTCTCGACACCTTCGAGAGGATCTTCCATCACTTTCGCGGTTCCGACGCGCGGGTTTCGTGGTTGGTCACGTCCAACGAGGCGGGCGCCAAGAAGTTCCTCGGCCCGCTTGCCGAGGAGTACCTCACCTTCGCCGATCCCGACCGCACCATGGTCAAGAGTCTCGACCTCGAAACGCTGCCGGCGCTGGTCGTCATCAAGCAGGACGGTTCAATCGTCGCCTCCGCCGAAGGCTGGGATCCCTCGACCTGGCGGCCGGTCACCGAAATGCTTGCGTCGCTCACTCATTGGAGCCGTCCGACGATTCCGTCCGATGGCGATCCGGTCCCCTACCCCGGCACGCCGGCCGACGGCACCTAGCAGCAACTCAGCAGGTGAGTTTGGGATAGCTTCTGGCCATGTCAGAGTTTTCCTACACCGACCTGCTGCCAATCGGCGAAGACCACACCGAGTATCGACTCGTCACCTCTGAAGGGGTTTCTGTTGTCGACCTTGGCGGTCACGAGTTCGTCAAAGTTGAGCCCGAGGCGCTCCAGCTTCTGGCGGGCGAAGCCATGCGCGACATTGCGCACTATCTCCGTACTTCACATCTCGAGAAGTTGTCCGCGATTCTGGCCGACGACGAGGCATCGCCCAACGACCGGTTCGTCGCGACCGAGTTGCTGAAGAACGCCACTATCGCCGCAGCCGGTGTTCTTCCGATGTGTCAGGACACCGGCACCGCGATCGTCATGGGCAAGAAAGGCCAGAACGTCCTCACCGGCTTCGACGATGCCGAGGCCCTGTCTCGCGGAATCTTTGATACCTATCAGACCTCGAACCTTCGCTACTCGCAGCTTTCACCCGTGTCGATGTTCGAAGAGAAAAACACCGCCAATAACCTGCCCGCCCAAATCGAGCTGTACGCCGATCAGGGCAGTGCCTACAAGTTCCTGTTCATGGCCAAGGGCGGCGGCTCGGCCAACAAGAGCTTCCTGTTCCAGGAAACCAAGGCGCTCCTGAACCCCGAAAGCCTCACCGAGTTTCTCGACGAGAAGATGCGCAAGCTCGGAACCGCGGCATGCCCGCCGTATCACCTCGGCGTCGTCGTCGGCGGCACCTCGGGCGAGTACACACTCAAGACGGCCAAGTACGCGTCAGCCCACTACCTCGACACCCTCCCCACCGAAGGCGGGCTCGACGGCAACGGCTACCGCGACACCGCGTGGGAGGAGAAGATCCTCGAACACAGCCGCAACATCGGCATCGGCGCCCAATTTGGCGGCAAGTACTTCCTGCACGACGTGCGGGTTATCCGTCTTCCTCGCCACGGTGCCTCCAACCCGGTGGGTATTGCGGTGTCGTGTTCGGCCGACCGCCAAGCCAAGGCAAAGATCACCGGCGAGGGTGTGTTCCTCGAACAGCTCGAGACCGATCCGGCTAAGTTCCTCCCCGAACCCACCGAGGCCGACCTTTCCAGCAAGGTCATACCGATCGACCTCAACCAGCCGATGGACGAGATTCGCAACACCCTCACGCAGTACCCGGTCAAGACCCGGCTCTCGCTCACCGGCACGCTGGTGGTCGCTCGCGACATCGCCCACGCCAAGATCAAGGCGCTCATCGACTCCGGCGAAGAGATGCCCGCGTACTTCCGTGAGTACCCCGTGTATTACGCCGGCCCGGCCAAGACGCCCGAAGGGTATGCGTCGGGCTCGTTCGGGCCCACCACGGCGTCACGTATGGATCCCTATGTCGACGAGTTCCAGGCCGTCGGGGGTTCGATGGTCATGTTGGCCAAGGGCAACCGCTCCCAGCAGGTCACCGACGCATGCGAAAAGCACGGTGGCTTCTACCTGGGAAGCATCGGCGGACCTGCCGCCCGCCTGGCCAAGGACTCGATCCGCAAAATTGAAGTGCTCGACTACGAAGAGCTCGGCATGGAAGCCGTATGGCGCATCGAGGTCGAAGACTTCCCCGCCTTCATCGTGGTCGACGACAAGGGCAACGACTTCTTCGCCGAAGTCACGACGCCCGTCAGTATCTCCTAGGAATCCCGAGACCGCTGTGGGATTCGATTCGGCAACCCTGTCCAGCGACGACTACCGAGCAAACCCCGCCCCGGTCTGGAAACAGATGCGCGACGAGCATCCGTTGTTTCATGACGAGTCCACCGACATCTGGTGGTTGACCCGCTACGAAGATGTGGCTGCGGTATTCGCCGACTACCAGACGTACTCGGCCAGCACCTACGAACTCTCCACCGGCAAGGTCGTGGGACCAACACTGATATCGCGCGACGACTACGGCCATGTGGTGCGCCGCAAAATGGTCGCTCCTGACTTCGTCGGCAAACGTTTGGCTGCCTACGGCGGCGAGATCGAGCGCTGCGCTACTGAACTGATCGACGGTTTCGCCGAAACAGGCACCGCCGACCTGGTCGCGCAGTTCAGCGCTCGGCTGCCGGTCGATGTCATCAGCGCCATGTTGGGCATGGTGGGCGACGGAGACCTGTTTCGCCAGTGGGTCACCGACCTGATCATGGGCCTCGCCCCCGACCCGGCACTTCGCGAGAAAGGCCTCCAAGCCCACCAGGCGTTCTGCGCGCATATCGCCCCGGCGCTCGAGAATGTCGACGATCCCGAACGCATGGATCACATCGCCAAAATCGCCCGTGCCGAAGTCGACGGACAACGCCTCGACACCGAAGAGGTGACCGCGTTCTGCGGACTGCTGTTTATCGCCGGGGGCGAAACCACCGACAAGGCCATCGCCAACATGTGGTGGAATCTGCTTCGCAGCCAGGACCTGTTCGACGAGGTCATCGAACATCCGCAGCGATGGGACGCCGCGTTCAGCGAGACCATGCGCCACACTCCCCCGGTTATCAGCGAGGACCGGTTCACCACCGCGCCGGTCGAATGGCACGGCGTCGAGTTGCCCGCCGGTGCAAGGGTCAGGGTGTGTATGGGTGCAGCGCACCGCGATGAGACAATCTTCACCGATCCCGACACCTTCGACCCCCACCGCTCCGACCTCCACATGGGCAAGGAGCTTCGCTCGGGCGGATCCACCGACCCGAGTCGAAGCGGACACCTCGGTTTCGGCCTGGGCAAACACTTCTGCATTGGATACGAGTTGGCCCGCACCGAGGCAGTCGTCGGGTCGACGCTCATCGCCGAGCGATGTCGCGCCATTCGCGAAACGCCCGGCACCCAGGCAGAGCCCATTATTCAGGGCAACGCATTTCAGGCGGTGCCCGAGCTCCGCATAGATTTTGATCCATGGAGAACGTAAGCGGCCGCGTTGCGGCAATCACTGGCGGGGCGAGCGGCATCGGTCTGGGATTCGCACGGGTCTTCGGCGAAGCCGGCATGAAGCTGATGCTCGGCGACATCGAAGAGAAGGCCCTCGCGTCGGCAGCAGCGGAACTCACCGCGTCGGGTTTTGAGGTCGGCACCTTCGTGGTCGACGTTACCGACGCCCAGGCGGTCGATGCCTTCGCCGACGCCACGTATCAGAATTTCGGCGGGGCCCATCTGGTGTGTAACAACGCAGGTGTGGTGCAACGCCACGATGCCTGGGGTTCGCTGGACGACTGGAAATGGGTCATCGATGTCGACCTGTGGGGCGTGATCCACGGCGTGCATTCATTCGTCGGCCGCATGCGAGAAGCAGGCGACGAAGGCCACATCGTGAACACGGCATCCACCGCCGGACTGCTCGGCTTCCCTGGCATCGCCTCCTATGTGGCCGCCAAGCATGCCGTAGTGGGCCTCAGCCAATCGATGTTCCACGAGCTCGCAGCCGAGAAATCGCCTATCGGGGTCTCGGTATTGTGCCCCGGCATCGTCGATACCAACATCAACTCGAGCCATCGAAACCGGCCGGGGACCGCAGAGGTCCAACCCGCCGAGATCGAAGGTGCCAAGTTCACCGGCTGGCAGGAGGCGCTAACGCCCGAGGCGGTAGCCGAGTTGGTGCTGAACGCGGTCAAGACCCGTCAGTTCTGGGTTCTCCCCCACGAGCACTACGGTCACCAGGCAATCGAGAACGCGCAGGGTCGCATCGAGAACGCCGACCCAGTCCTGCCAATGGTCAAGCGCTGAACATGTTCGTCGGGGTCCATCAGAAGGAAGCGCAACCATGAAGATTCGGATCGGCTACGGCCTCGGCGGTCAAGCGTCGGTGAACGAGCAGGAGTCCTTCGCCCATGTGGTCGACGAGCTCGAACGACTGCGTTTCGATTCGTTGTGGGTAAGTGAGCGGTTGCAGAACAACACGCTCGACCCCATGGTGGCCATGACCTTTGCTGCGGCGCGCACCACCAAGCTCAAATTCGGACCCGCGGTGATGGTGCTGCCGGGCCGCAATCCGGTCCTCCTGGCAAAATCCATCGCCAGTCTCGATCGGGTGTCGAATGGCCGGGTGCTTCCGGCGTTCGGCCTCGGAAGCCCCCAGGCTGCGGAGTTTCAGGCCTTCGGAGTCGAGCGCGCCGATCGGGCACCGTGGTTCAACGAAGCCCTCCCGCTCCTCCGCCGACTGTGGTCCGAAGACTCCGTCACCCATCACGGCGAACGGTTCCAGCTCGACGACGTGCGAGTGCTGCCAAAACCCGTGCAGGACCCCATCGAAGTCTGGCTTGGTGGCGCAGCGAAGTCTGAGCTCCGGCGATGCGGCCGACTCGGCGACGGCTGGATGCCGTCGTTCTGCACCCCCGAAATCGCCGCCGAGGGGATGGTGGTGGTCAATCAGGCCGCTGCTGAGGCCGAGCGCGAGATCGACGACGAGCACTTTGGCGTGCTGTTGCCCTACGTGCACGGCGAAGTGCCAGATCGAATGAAGGCACTGGCCCAGGCACGTCAGCCCGCGGCCGACATCGATGACATCCTGGCCACCAGCGTCGACAAACTGCACGAACTCATCGACCGTTTTGTCGACAAGGGATTCTCGAAGTTCATCGTGTTCGCGGTCGACGAACCCAAGCAGTGGACCGAAGAACTCGAAGAGGTCGCCGACCGGCTCCTCCCGCTTCAGAACTAGCGATTCGGAATCCGACTACGAAGCACCTCAGCCGCCTGAAGGACCGCGCGGATCGGAGGGGCCGAGATCGCTACCGAACCGGCCTTCCAGTCGAGGCCGAAGAACTCGCCGTCGCGACGCGACTTCAGCTGGTCGAGGTCATAACGGATCGCCAGCGTTCGGACCACCTTGCCGAGCTGATCCTGCTCGAACGGGAAAGCCCCCCACGCCTTGGCTTCGGCGACGGTGGGGGTTTCCCAGAAGGCGCGGAGAAGCTCGGCCGACGCGTCGCAGAGATCAGCGTCGGAGCGCGCGAGGGACTCGTCGAACAACACGCCCTCGACGGTCGAGAGAATCGACTCGCGTAGCACGGTCTGCCCC
>CAZGVQ010000188.1:0-7181 GCA_964529355.1 uncultured Acidimicrobiales bacterium | reverse complement strand
GAGCAGCCCTACACCTACGCCCGCGACTTTGTGCAGACCGCCCTCGGGGGCCTGCTCGAGGTCGACGGCCCCCTCGCCAAGGTAATGAACGCCCTCGATATGCCGTCGAGTTTTGTGATTCTCGACCGGGTGGTGTGGGGCCTGTCGGCGATGATGGGTCACCTCCGAGCCAGCAACGACTGGCGCACCATGCTCGAGGAGTACACGACCAGTGCGGCGCCTTCGACCGAGCTCGGTCGCAGAGAAGCGGCGTGGGCAGCGGCGCGCAACCAGTAGTTTGGTTGCGTGGATCTTCCGGTCGAAGTCATCCGATCAGCCAAGCGCAAGAAGACCGTGTCGGCTCGGGTCGTCAACGGGGTCGTGCAGATTCGTATGCCCGTTGGTCTGTCAAAGGAACAAGAGGACAAGCACGTAGCCGACCTGCTTCGCAAGCTCGATCGGAAAGCGGCAAGCCGGCAGATCGACCTGACCGAGCGGGCTCGTGAGCTGGCCGGCGAGTATGACCTGCCGGTTCCCGAGGAGGTGCGGTGGGTAAGCAACCAGAACACTCGCTGGGGCTCATGCACCATCCCGGCCGACGGATTCGGTGGCACGATTCGCCTCTCGGATCGGATGGCCAGCTTCCCCGAGTACGTGGTCGACTTTGTGCTGCTACACGAACTCACCCATCTGGTGGAGCCGGGCCACAACGACCACTTTCATGACCTGATGGCCCGCTTCCCCAAAGCAGAACGAGCCGAGGGCTACCTGGAAGCCGCCCAAAATTTCTGACCAAACCTCCGAACTGGTCGCGCATCTGGCTGCTCCAGCAACCAGATCCGGAGCCAGTTCGGTTTAGACGATGTCTTTTTCCTGGGTGGTGAGAAGGCTCTCGTCGACCAGGGTGGCCCGGTCGCCGAGTCGCAGGCGACCGTTTTCGATGTCGAACCAGCGGGCCTCGAGGTTGCCAAGCCGCTGCCACGGTTCGCCGAGTTCTTCTTCGAGCACGTAAATCACACCGCCGTGGCACACAACCAGCGCAATATCGCCGCCCACATTGTCTTCGATCTCGGCAAGCGCGCCGCGCACGCGGTCGCTGAGTTCAGGGTCGAGCTCGTAACCGGGTGGCCGCTTGCCTTCCCCCAAGTAGCCCGGGTACTGCTCTTCGATCTCGACTTTGGTCAGCCCCGACCACTCGCCCGCGCTGCGTTCCTTGAGGTTCTCGACGGTGACGACCGGCCCGACACCCATCTGGGCCGAGATGATCGCTGCGGTCTCGCTGGCCCGAAGGAGCGGTGAGGCGATGATGGCATCAAAGGTGCCGAGAGTCTGGGCCGCGAGGCGCGCCTGGCGCCGGCCGAGTTCGGTGAGGGGAGGATCTGCCTGGCCTTGCCAGCGACCCTGGGCGTTCCATTCGGATTGGCCATGACGGACCAGTAACAACTTCATTGAACTCGTGACCTTAACGGACACTAGGTTCGACGGGTGACCAAACGGCGTCTTCTTCTCGTAGCGGTTGGCGGCGCGGCCGGGGCCACCCTTCGATGGGCGGTTTCGACGCTCGATGTGACCTCGGCTTTCCCCTGGCCCACCCTGCTGGTCAACGTGCTCGGGGCGGGCCTGCTCGGGTGGCTCATCGCCACCAAGCCCGCGCCGGATCGGCTGGCGCTCATCGGTGCGGGATTCTGCGGCGGGCTCACCACCTTCTCGACGCTCTCGGTTGAAGTGGCCGAGCTCCTGCGCGACGACGCTGCGGTGACCGGCTGGCTGTACCTGCTCCTCTCGGTCTTTCTGGGCAGCGTTACCTTCCTGGTTGGCCGGCTGGCCGGTCAAACAGTCGAGGGAACCGTCGCATGATCACGGCGCTGTTGTTTGTCGTTGCTGCTGCATCTGGCGCCGTCGCTCGCGCCGTGGCCGGTACGAATGCGTGGCGAACCGCGCTCCTCAACATCGGCGGCTCGTTTCTGCTGGGGCTCATCAGCATGTGGAGTTCGCCCGCGATCACCGTGGTGGGAGTGGGCGCCCTGGGTTCGCTCACCACATTCTCCAGCTTCGTCGCCCACTGGATCGACAAGCTTGAGAGCGATTCGGAAGGACCGCTCCCCGCGATGATCTTCGTTTCGGTGTCGATCATCGGCGGCGTGGCCGCTGCATATCTGGGCTTGGAAATCGCTAGCCGATAGCGCGGCGATGCACCGACCACGTTCCGATGCCGTAACGGCTTGCCACCCCTGTCCACTCCCCCGGTAGCGCTTGGTCGACATCGTCGGCCGACAGATGAATCGGCGTCTGCTCAGCAACGGTGTTTACCCAGGTCAGCGTGCCATCGGGCGCAAGAACCCTGTCGACCTCCTCGGGAAACAGAATCATGTTCACCAACACCAACAGGTCCACCGACCTATCGGGAAGCGGCAGCATGCTGGCATCGGTGTTCACCTGCGGGGCGAGGTCGCCCGGAGCGTGGCGGAGCATCTCCAACGACAAGTCCATCACCACCACATCATCGAAAAAGCGACGGATTACCCGGGTACCAAGTCCGGTTCCCGACCCGAGTTCGACCACTCGGGGATCTCCACCCACCTCGCCTCGGGCGAAGGCATCAGCCAATGGCTCATAGCGGTCAGCGGAGCGGCCGGCGCTCCATTCGGGGGCCATCGCATCAAACAATGCACCTACGTCAGAGATCGACTTCTCGGTCCACTCACCGGCGGCGGCGCTTCGGGTGATGACCCGCATCGGATGGTCCTCGCCGGCGAACTCCGGCGGCTCGGTTGCGCTCGGGTGCGGGTCGAGATGAGTGATCATGCGCGGACTCTAGCCCGGCGCAGGAATCTCCGACAGGCCGCTGAACGGTCGGAGCACCTCAGGCACCACGAACGAGCCGTCGGGCTGTTGCCAGTGCTCAAACATGAACAACAGCGTTCGGCCCACTGCGCACGCAGTGCCGTTGAGGGTGTGTACCAGCTGGGTGCCGTCGTCGCCTTTTGCCCGGGTCTTGAGTCGGCGAGCCGAATAATCGGTGTAGTTGGAGCACGAGGTGAGCTCGCGGTAGCGGCCTTCGCTGGGGAGCCAGACTTCGCAGTCGTACTTCTTGGCAGCCGCATTGCCCAGATCACCCGACGCCACATTGATCACCCGGTACGGGAGACCAAGCTCGCCGATGATCTCCTGCTCGATCGTGCGGAGCATCTCGTGCTCTTCCCAGCTCTTCCCTGGTGAGCTCCAGATGAACATCTCGACCTTGTCGAACTGGTGCACACGGAAGATGCCACGGGTGTCTTTGCCGTAGGTCCCGGCCTCGCGACGGAAACAGCTGGAGAACCCGGCGTAGCGCAGCGGCAGGTCGGCGGCATCGAGCCGATCACCCCGGTGCATGCCGGCCAGCGGTACTTCGCTGGTGCCCACCAGAAACAGCTCGTCCTCGCCGATCTCATACACCTGGTTCCGGTCGGTGGGAAAGAAGCCGGCGTCGACCATCATCTCTTCACGGACCAGCACCGGTGGCACCACCGGGGTGAATCCCCTGGCCACCAGCTTCTGCATCGTCCATTGCACAAGCGCCAGCTCGAGCAGCACCGCAGCGCCCTTGAGGTAGGCAAAGCGACTACCGCTCACCGCGGAGCCGAGTTCGTTGTCGGTCCAGCCCATGGCCTCGCCGAAGGCGGCGTGATCGAGCGGCGGCGCGTCGGGGGTACCGCCCACAACCTCGACCACCTCGAAGGCGTCTTCGTCACCCGTCGGCACCGACTCGTGCGCCGGGTTGGGAACCTGGAGGATCAACTCATCGACCTTGGCTTGGGCGTCGCCGTACACCGCTTCCTTGGCTCCGAGTTCGGCCTTGAGCTCTGATGCGGCTGCGATCTTGGCCTCGCGCTCCTCAGGGGCCGCCTTGCCGATCTCCTTGGCCGAAGCGTTGGCCGTGGCCCGCATGTCCTCGACCTCTGTCTGCAGACCACGCCGGGTATCGTCGGCGGCGATCAGCTCGTCGAGCAGGTCGGCCGAGGCGCCTTTGGCCTCCGCCCCCGCTCGATACGCCGGATCATCTTTCAGGGCACGTACATCAATCACCCTGCAAGGCTACTCGCCGCGCAAATCTACCCGGCGCCCGGTTTGTTCATAAAAGCTCCCTGCCGAACGCCCATGGGCTGGCGATGCCTACGATTGAGGGGGTGACCAGCAGCCGCACGAGTACCGCCGATATCGGGGTGGTTCGCATCCTGACGCGAGGGCTTACCCGTCGCTGCCCCGTATGTGGAGAACGGGATGTCTTCGATGACTGGTTCAACCAGAAGCCGTGCTGTGGGGAGTGCGGCTTTGTCTTCGAGCGTCAGGAAGGCCAGTTCATCGGGGCCATCGGGGTGAACACCGTGGTGTCCTTCGTGGCCATCATCGTCACCATGACGTTGGGCTTCGTGTTGACCGCGCCCGACTTCTCACTGCCGTGGATACTCGGCACCACCATGGCGGTATCGGTACTGGTACCGCTGCTGTTCTTCCCCGTCTCCAAGACCCTCTGGGCCGCGATCGACATGATCATGATCCCCCTCGAAGAAACCGAAGCACCCCTGCGCCAACGCCCTCACCCCAAAAACGAATAAGTGTCTGACACCGAAACGAATAAGTGTCTGACACCGAAACGCTGATCCTCTGGTCGTTCGCTCGCAAGCTCGCTCGCTGTGCGCTTCGCTATGACCCTCAGCGTGGCATGTCGCCCTCCGCCCGCTCGGGCAGACTGATCGTCAGGACTCTTGTGGGGGTGGGCCGCTCTTTGCGAACTGGGCCTGGACTGCTTCGTAGGTGAGTTCGGAATCGGCGTCGAGATCGTTTTTGGCGAGCATGGCTGCGGCTCGCTGCGCGGCTTCGGCGCGTGCTCGGTCCTCGGGGCGACGGCCATTGGCCGAGCCCGGACCGGGGCGGTTCGCTCGCTCGGCCCGGCCAGCCCAGCGGAAGTACAGCACACCTATCCAGGTCCACAGGTAAAAACCGCCGAGAATCTTCATGATTCCGCCTGCCGCCTGCTGGTCAGCGATGATGCCGACTCCCCAGAGCCGCACCGGGTTCTCATAGGCCGAGTAGACCGTGCCGTCGGCAAAGGTGAGCCATGCGGCGGGAATGGTGGGGATGAGCGACATCAGGAACAGGTAGATCAACCGGCCACCCTGGCTCAGCCGCAGCTCGGGGAGCGGACCGATGACCGGCAGCCACATGAGTAGGGCCGAGGTGAAGATTGCGACGTGAAGCACGTAGTGGAATCCGCCGGACTCGGCGGAGAAGTTGACCACCGCGGTCCAGTGGGTGAACGCAGCAAGCGCATTGAAGATCACACCAGCCACCACCGGCTTGGCGAGTCGCTGCAAAACATCGGACACGATGCCGCCCTCGAGAATCACCAACCGCGCCAACCATGTGGGGATGGCCAGCATGAGTAGGGGCGGCACGACGAAGGTGATGAGCAGGTGCTGCACCATGTGCACCGAGTACAGAAACTCCTCGGCGATGTCGTGCATGGGCCAGTCGGCGGCCACGTAGAGCAGAAAGACCGCTGCGCCGAATGCCCGCTTCTGACGCTTGGTGACGATTTCTTCGCCTTCAGGGACCACCTTGGGACCAATGACCCGCACGGCATAGAAGCCGAGCCCGATCATGGCCGCGAGCAACGCCCAAACCTCGGGGTGGGGTTGCCAAGTTGGCAGCTCGACGGCGAAAAGCATGGTCTCTTGGTAAGAACTCTTTTGGTGTTTGGGAGGTGCCTAGAAGTCGAACGACTGCCAGAGCTGGGACGCGCTGAGGAAGATCAGATACACCCCTACAGCCAGAACCAGGCCGGTGACGAAGAACTGAGTGAAGTACTTGTGATCGCCCTTGAGATGCATGAACTCGGCGGCGACCAAGTAGAACTTCACGACCATCATGATGAACAAGCCGATGAGGAACACCGGAGTGGGCAGCGGAAGGTAGGAGAACGCCACCTCAATCGCGGTGATCACGGCGAGGATGATGAAGATCCGGACATAGCCGAAGTCGGTGAGGTGACCGTGTTCGTCGCGGGTCGCCCGACCAGCGGCGATGCCTTTGGTGGCAACAGCTGGCTGCTCGGCAGTCTCGGTGCTGTCGGTGGATTCGGTGGTAAGGGTTTCGTCGCTCATGGTTAGGCCGCCAGGTAGATCACGGTGAAGATGAACACCCAGACGATATCGACGAAGTGCCAGTAGAGACCAACGATCTCGACGGTTTCGGCGTTGCCGGGATTCATCCGGCCACGGAGGGCCGAGATGTAGGTGGACAGCAGCATGAGGATGCCGATGGTGACGTGCACGCCGTGGAAGCCGGTAAGGGCATAGAACGCCGAGCTGAACGGGCTGGTGCTCCAACCAAGGCCTTCTCGAACGAACACGGTGAACTCATAGATCTGACCGGCGACAAAGACCGAACCGAGAAGGGCGGTGGTGAGCAGCCAGATCTTGAGCTTGCGATTGTCGCCGCGGCCAGCGGCCGAGTGCGCAAGCACCATCGTGAGCGAGCTCATGAGCAACACGAACGACGATGCCGAGGTGAAGGGGATATCGAAGAACTCTTCGCTTGGCCCCGGACCATCCTGAATGTTGGTGCGGTACAAGAGGTAGGTGGAGATGAGACCACCGAACAGCAGGCACTCGGACCCGAGGAACACCCACATCGCCAACTTGTTGTTGGACACGCCGGTGTTGGTCTTGTGGACCACGACATGTGGATCGTGATCGCCGTGGCCGGCAGCATCAAGGACAGCTTCAGCCATCGGTGGCCTCCCCGGTGGTGGTTGAACCAGTTTCGGTCGATGCGGTCACCAAGTCACCGTCGTCAGCATCGGGTGCATCGGTTGCGGTGCCGGTGTTGTCGGTATCGGTAGCGTCGCCATGATCGCTCGCGCCATGGTCGCCGTCGCCGTCATCGCCGTGGTCGTCATGATGGTCGTGGGCAGCATCGGGATCGTCTGGATGCTCAAAGATCCAGCCGTAGATGGCACCGACGACAAGGAAACCGCCGATCGCGCACAGCCAGTAGTTGTAGATGACGCCGTAGCCGATGAAGGGCAGGCCGATGGCCAGAACCAGGGGCCAGTAGGAAGGCGAGGGAAGGTGCACATCGGTGGCTGAGCCATCGTGGGCGACTTCCTCGGGGAATGCGAGGCGAACAACGTTTCCGTCGTCGTCGTAGCCGTACTT
>CAZGVQ010000187.1:5377-7183 GCA_964529355.1 uncultured Acidimicrobiales bacterium | reverse complement strand
GTCCTATATCGATCTTCTGACCGAAGGTGAGCTGACCGGCGGCAACGACATTGCAGTCACCGGCACCATGACGCTTGGTGGGGCGGTTGGGCCGATCGGTGGCGTACGCCAGAAGGTGGCTGCCGCGATCCGCTCGGGCGCCGACTACATGCTTATCCCGTCGACCATGCGCCAGAGTGAGCTGGACCGGGCGTTCGAAGAGGCCGGCGACGACATCGAGGTCATTCCCGTGGGCACCATCCAGGAAGCCATCGACGAATTGGCCGATCGCGGCGGAAACGGCCGGGAGCTGGTTGGTCCAAACGGGCCGATAAGCGCACCAGCCGAGGGCTGATCTCAACCGTCGACTCGTTTGAGTGGTTTTTCGACCGCTCTTGGTGATTGTGGGCCTAGCCTGATTGCCATGGTCTCCGATGGCATGCCCCACATCGATGATCCGCGCACCATTCGCGACGCTTCGTTCTCCACGTCCTTCCGCGGCTTCGATCAACTTGAGGTTCGCGCCTTTCTGCAAACACTGGCCCGTCAGCTGGTAGACATCGAGGATCTCAAGGCCGAAGCCGAGGCCAAGGTGGCCGAGGCGCACCGGGAGCTTGAGGCCGCTCAGGAGATCGACGAGTCCGTCCTCATGGCCCGTCTCGGCGAAGACGCGACCGCGATCCTTCAGACCGCGCGCGAGCAGGCTGCGGATCGCATTGCCCAGGCCGAGCAGGAGGTCGCCGACCTGCGAGCTCGAGTCGACGCTGAGGTCAACGAGATCCGGACCACCGCCGAGACGCACGCGGCGGAGATGCAGCGAGAACTCGAAGCGAAAGGTGTCGAGCTCGACGAATCGATAGCCAAAGAACAAGAGGTACGCGAACAGCAGCGCGCTGAAGTACTGACCCAGGCCGAACACGACGCCGAGGGATTGCGGGCTGAGGCTCGGGCGCAGGGCGACCAGACTCTTGCTGACGCACGCGATGAGGGCCGGGCCATGGTTGCCGAGGCGCGCATCGTTCGCGAGCGGATCCTCTCTGATCTTTCCCGCCGCCGCACCGACGCCAAGGTGCAACTCGAACAGCTTCGAGCCGGCCGACAGCGACTGCTCGACGCCATCGAGGTGGCGTCGGCCGCAGTCGACGAGGTCAACCGCGAACTCGAGAACTCGCTGCCCGAAGCTCGCTTGGCGGCCGAGACCGCCGGCCTTACCGTTCCTGCACCTGCGTCTGCTGCCGAAGTTGAGTACGAGATCGAGTCAGCCCGGCTTGTTGGTAATCCGTTTGTGAACGCCGAAGAGGTCGAGCAGGCGGTTGCCGGCGGTGAGTTCGCAGCCGCTGGTTCTTCATCTACCGACGCACTGGAGTCCGACGATGAGGCGGAAGCACAGGACGAAACCTTTGAAGACACCACCTTCGAGGACGAGGAGCTCGCGGATGAGGAGTTCGATCCCCCGGGCGTGGTTCTTTCCGAGCTAGGCGATGACCGGAACACGATGTTCCGACGGAAGAAGAACCTTCCTCCGGTTGCTGACGAACTGCCGCGACAGGTGGTGCCGACCATCGAACCCGAGGCTGACTTCGAGCAGGTGCGGGCCCTCGATCCCACGCTGGAGCTGCACCCGGTTGCCTCCGACAACGTCGGGGATGACGTCGAGGATGACATCGAGACCGAACCCGTCGACGAGCAGCATGCTCCGATTGTGAGCCTGGTACCGGACGAACCAGCAGCGCAGTTGGTCGAAGAACCCGAAGAGCTCGACGAACCTGAAGAAGTTCAAGCCGCTGAAACGGAAGAACAAGAAGAAGTTCCTGAACAAGAAGAAGT
>CAZGVQ010000187.1:0-5277 GCA_964529355.1 uncultured Acidimicrobiales bacterium | reverse complement strand
GAACAAGAAGAAGTTCCTGAACAAGAAGAAGTAGTCGAAGGATCCGACGACGACGACGAAGAACAAGAAGTAGCAGCAGTAGCAGCAGAAGAAGAAGCAGAAGAAGAACAACAACAAGCAGTCGACGAAGTCGAAGAGCCAGAAGAAGTCGAAGAACCCGACGAGGACGACGTCGACGCGCTCTTCGATCGACTCAGAGCCGACCGGCAGGATCGTGTTGCTCATGCGTCGGCGGTGCTCGCCGCCGCCGAGGAAACAACGGAGTCCGAGCAACCAGCCACGCTCGAGGCCGTTCCTCCAATTGATGAAGAACCGGATGACAGTGGATCTTCCGAACGTTTCCAGCACCTTGAGCACGCGCTGGCTGCGCGGCGATCGAGCGTTGCCGAGCTTGAAAAGTCGGTGGGTCGGAAGCTCAAACGTCGCTTGGCCGATGAGCAGAACGAGTTGCTCGACCTTGTCCGGCGGGGTGAAATCTCCGCAACCGACGTCGACGACGGTGACGGTGCCGATAGCGGGGCCATCGATGGGGTGCTTGGCGACTCCGACACCCACGCAGGTCGCTATGTCGGCGCGGTGGCTGACCAATTGCAGCGTGCCGCCGAGGCCGGCGCAGCGTCGGTAGGCGGGCAAGCCCCAACGCTCGACTCCGAGGACGCACAGGTTGTCGTGGCCGACGAGTGGCTCTCGAGTATGCGGTTGCTGGTTCAGCGAGTGCTCGCTGATGGTGAGGATGCCGACGACATCATCGACCACCTCCGATCGCTCTATCGCGAAGTGAAGACGCAGCGACTCGATTCGGTGGCTTCATCCTTGGTGGTCTCGGCGTACAACCTGGGTGTGCATGCCGGTCTTTCGGCGGGCCGCTCGGTTCGTTGGGAGTTGGCTCCCGATAGCGACTGCGGCCAGGACTGCACGGCCAACGTTGTGGCCGGTGCGGTGACCGCGGGCACCGCGTTTCCGAGCGGACACCTTCATCCGCCGGTGATTGCCGGGTGTCGCTGCCTGCTCGTCGCCGACGACGATTTGCAAACAAAGAAGATCTCCTAGCGACCTGATGTCGCTCACCCCAGGGTGGGCAGTATCGTTGAGACAATGCGCCCAGCCTCCGCCATGCCCGCTCGACGGTCAGGGCGATCAGCGAATCGTGGACGGTTCCTTCTTTTTGGTCTCGCGGCAGTCTTTCTTGTCGTGGCCTTATCGTTGCGCGGAACCTCGAACTTCTACACCAACTTTCTCTGGTTCGAGTCGCTCGACCAGCGGGCGGTTTGGTGGGGCGTGCTGCGCGCCGAGCTCGGGTTGTTCGTCGTGTTCACCGGCTTCTTCTTTCTCCTCCTGCTGCTGAACCTCACCATCGCGGAACGCATCGCCCCGGTACAGCGCCCCGATGGCCCCGAGGAGGAGCTCCTCGAGCGGTACCACGAATTTGTTTCCGGTCGGGAGCGAATCGTTCGTGTGGCACTGGCGCTCATGTTTTCGCTCATCGCCGGCTCGGGTGTTTCCGACCAGTGGAACGAGTGGCTGCTGTTCTCCAACCGCGTCGATTTCGGCTCGGTCGACCCGTTGTTCAATCTCGACATCGGGTTTTACGTCTTTCAGCTGCCGTTCCTGACCTTTGTGGTCAACTGGCTGTTCGCCGCGCTGGTGTTCGTCCTGTTCCTCACCATCATGGCGCACTACATCAACGGCGGACTCCGGTTACAGACCCCCGGGTCGCGAGCCACCTCGGCGGTTACCGCTCACCTGTCGGTGCTCTTGGCCGTTCTCGCAGCGGTGAAGGCGGTCGACTACTACCTCCAGCGTTTCGAGCTCACCGTGTCCACCCGCGGCGTGGTCGATGGCGCCACCTATACCGACATCAACGCCCAGCTCCCCGCCATCCAGCTCCTCATTCTCATCTCGTTGTTCGCCGTGGTGCTCCTCCTGGCCAACATCTGGTGGCGTGGCTGGACCCTTCCGGCGCTGGCCGTCGGCCTGTGGGCATTCGTGGCCATCGTCATGGGCGGTATCAACCCGGCGGTGGTGCAGCGTTTCCAGGTCGACCCCAACGAATCAACGCGTGAGGCGCAGTTCACGACGCTCAATATCGAGGCCACCCGCGACGCCCTGGGCCTCGAAGTCGAGCGACGAGGATTCACCTACGACGAAGAGTTCGAGCTGACCAACGATGTCCTCAACGAGAACGCTGATGTGCTCGACGACATTCGACTCATCGATCCGGCCATTGTGGGTGCGGCTTTCCAGAGCTTCGAGGGCGACCGTGGGTTCTACAAGTTCCCGAACGTGCTCGATACCGACCGATACGTCATCGATGGCGAGCTCACGCCCGTGGTGGTCGGTGCCCGCGAGCTCGACCTCACGGCCCAGAACCAGTGGGAGAACGAGCACATCCGCTTCACCCACGGCTTTGGTTTGGGTATTGCGCAGGGCGACACGGTCGAGGATTCGGGCCGCCCCGACTTCCTCCAGGTCAACAATGTCGACCTGCCCGACCCTCGCCTCGATCTCGGTCTCGATCAGCCGCAGCTCTACTACTCCGAGAACCTCGACGGATACTCCGTGGTGGGTACCACCCGCGCCGAGATCGAGTTTTCCGAGAACTCCGAAGAGGAGATCACCACCCGTTACGAGGGCACCGGTGGCGTGCCCATCGACTCGTTCCTGCGCAAGCTCGCGTTCTCGATACGATTCGGGCAGATCGATCCGCTGATCTCGGAGTTCATCACCGATGACTCACGGGTGTTGTTCAACCGCGACGTGGTGCAGCGGGCCACCAAGCTGGCCCCGTTCCTCCAGTTCGACTCCGACCCGTACCCGGTGGTGCTCGACGGTGAGGTGCACTACGTCATCGACGCTTACACCACCTCCGACCGATACCCCTACGCCCAGCGGGCCGATACCGATCGGGTTTCGCCCAACAGTGGTCTTCGGGGCCGGAACAACTACATCCGTGGCTCGGTGAAGGCGGTGGTCGACACCTACGACGGCACCGTCGACTTCTACCGCACGCCAAACGTGGAAGATCCCATCATCGAGTCGTACTCGGCGGCCTTCCCCGACCTCATCCAACCATTCGAAAACATGCCCGCTGAGCTCACCGATCATCTCCGGTACCCGCAGGATCTGTTCACGATTCAGAGCAACATGTGGGGCCGCTACCAGCTCAGTAGCGAACAGCCCGATGCCTTCCTGTCGGAATCGGCTGGCTGGATCGTGTCCGCCGACCCGGGCAACACCCCCACGGTCGACAGTACCGAGGTCACGAGCACGTTGGCTGGCGACATCACCTCTACCCGTCGACTGGTGCCGTACTACGCCGTCATGACCCTTCCGGGCGAGGAAGAGGAGATCTTCGGCATCGTCCGCACGTTCGTGCCGAAACCCCAGCCCAACTCGAATCGTCCGCAGCAGTCAGAGCTCACGGCGATGTTGGTAGCCGACTCCAATCCGGAGAGTTACGGCCGGCTCGTCGAGCTTCGAATGAGCAACCTCAATGTGCCCGGCCCGACCAACGTGGCCATCGATATCTCCAGTGACTCCGAGATCTCCGAAATAAATACGTTGCTGAACGCCAACGGCTCACAGGTTGAGTACGGCGACTTCCAGCTGGTGCCTATCGGCGAGTCGATCCTGTACGTCCGCCCGCTGTACGTGAAGGCCGAGGGCGACAATGCGGTTCCCGAGCTTCGCAACGTCGTGGTGTCGATGGGCGGCGAGGTGGCCATTGCGCCCACGCTGGGCGAGGCCATCGACAACCTGTTCGACACAACCGCTGGCGCCTCGGTGGTCGAGTTACAAGCGGGCAGACCGCCGATCGAACTCGATCCGTCCGATGATTCCATCGACCAGCCGGATCCCGACCGCGACGAACTTCTCGCGCTACTCGAAGAACTGTTCGCCGAGGAGCAGGAACGCGCCGATGCAGCGCTTGAGCGTAGCGATCGGATTGCCGAGCAAATCGTTGAGCGGGCCGAGGAGTTGGGTATCGATCCTCCCGAGGAGTATCTGCCGCCCACCACGACCACCACGCTTCCGCCGGTCGAGGACGACTCATCGCCACCGACCACTGAGCCAGAACCGGCCTGATTCGGCGGAGATTCTCCGCTAGTCGTCGAGCGGCAGCCAGCCGCTTTGACCCTGAGCACCCGGAAGACGCAACGTGGGGTCGCTGTCGGCCGTTTCGTTGGGCTCGGTGAGGTTGATCTCGTCGATATCGGAGCGGAGTTCGGCGGTGACCCGTTGGAGTTCGGCGGCCAGGCGCGCCGAGTTGACGCGAAGATCCTGAAGGTCGGTGTCGACTTCGTCGCTGGTCGACATTGCGGCGTCAAAGCGGTCTTCGAGGTTGGTGAGTCGCTCGTTGAGCTGTTCGGTCTGGGCAACC
This sequence comes from uncultured Acidimicrobiales bacterium, assembly GCA_964529355.1. Taxonomy (GTDB): domain Bacteria; phylum Actinomycetota; class Acidimicrobiia; order Acidimicrobiales; family SHLQ01; genus CALLQB01. The sequence continues at coordinate 896 of CAZGVQ010000187.1, read as the reverse complement.
AGGGCGAGAAGGACGGCTTCGTTCGACGGGAGATCGCCGTCGCGAGATCCCGTTTCGTCAACTTTCGCTGGTTTTCCGGCTCTTCCCGGTTTTCCAAATGCCACGCTCGGCGACCATAGCTAGTGGCGGTTGGATGGCGGTGGATTCCACCGCATTTGAGGTGCTCTGGGTGGGGGGAGGATCAGCGCCGGCGATAGGAGTAGGGTCGAGCCATGACTCCAGTTCGATTGACGGTGTACTCGGATTATCTTTGACCATGGTGTTACGTCGGGGCCGTGCGTCTTGACAAGGTCAAGCAGGAGTTCGGCGACGCCGTCGACATCACCTGGAAGTCGTTTCTTCTTCGACCCAATGTTGAAGATCGGCCGATGGCTACGTTCACTCGCTACACCGAAAGTTGGGCTCGGCCGGGCGAGAACGAGCCCGACGCCACGTTTAACCAGTGGTCCGGCGAGCATGAACCGCCCAGCCACAGCATTCCGTCGTCCATCGCCGGCAAGGTGGCCGAGACTTTTGGCGAGGAGGCATTCCACAGCTACCACTGGCGGCTGCTCGAGAGCTACTTCACCGAGAACCGCACCATCAGTGATCCCGAGGTGCTGGTAGATGTCGCGATCCAGGTGGGCATCGACGGCGATGAGTTCCGCACGGTCATGGGAACTCGGGCCGCCGAGTTCGCCGAAGTCGTCATCGCCGACCACAACGAAGCGGTAAACAGCGGGATCTCAGGCGTACCCGCGGTGGTAGTGAACGATGAATATCCGTTCACCGGCGCCCAAGAAGTCGATTTCTACCGCCGAATCGTCATCAACCTCACCAAAGACTCCCAGTAACCTCCCCCGGTGCCAGAGGTGGTGCCAGAGGTGGTGCCAGAGGTGGTGCCAGAGGTGGTGCCA
>CAZGVQ010000186.1:0-7195 GCA_964529355.1 uncultured Acidimicrobiales bacterium | reverse complement strand
GTGCATCATCGCGCTGAACGAACTCGGCTCGAAGGCCTGATGCTCGGCGAGGATCTTCTGGCGAACCTCGGGCTGCACCATCTTGGCGACGCGTTCGACAAGCGGCAACGAAGCCAACTCGCGGTAGGTGGCGCTGCAGCGAAGTGGATTCACCGTGGAGGTCAGACCGGCCACCACGCCCAACGGACGCACCGCAACCTGACCCGAAACGTCGGCACCGGCCTCGCGCCAACGGGCGATCGCCGACAACAAGTCGCGAAAGCGGCCCGGCGATTCATCGCTCTGCTGCACGGTGAAACTCAGTGGTCGGCGCACGTGCATCGCGATTGCTTCGAGCAGCTCCAACTCCGAAGCAACCAGTTCTTCATCGGTGGTCTGATACGCGTCGCTGATGAGTTGCACCACACCGGTTCCGGCTCGCTGGAGTGCCTCAGCGATCCCCAGCACCTCTGCGGCCTCGGCTTTGAGCGTGCCGATCTGTTCACCTTCGCTCGTGCGATGCACCCACGTACGAGACGTGGTGAAGCCCAGGGCGCCGGCCCTGATCGATGCTTCGCAGAGCTCCGACATTTCTTCGATCTGTTGCTGGTTGGCCGCGATGGTGTTGTCGGCGCCGTCCTCACCCATCACAAAGGTTCGCAGCGCGGCGTGGGGCACCTGAGCGCCGATATCGAGCGTCCAGTTTCGGCCCGACAACACGTCGAGGTACTCGGGAAAGCTCTCCCAACCCCAGGTCATACCTTCGGCCAGCGCGGTCCCGGGAATGTCCTCGACCCCTTCGAGGAGCGAGATCAGCCAGTCGTGGCGATCGGGTCGGGCGGGGGCAAAGCCGACACCGCAGTTACCCATCACGATGCTGGTGACGCCGTGCACCGAAGAGGGTGCCAGATCCGGATCCCATGTGACCTGCCCGTCGTAGTGGGTATGAATGTCGACCCAGCCGGGCGAAACGATATGGCCATCAGCGTCGATAACCCGCTTGGCTGGTCCGCCGATCGTGCCGGGCGCGCCAACATTGGTGATCACCCCGTTGGTAACCGCGACATCGCCGACAAATCGCTCGGCGCCGGTGCCATCAACGATGGTTCCGCCTTGAATCAGCAAGTCATGCATAAGGATCTACCTCGGTCTCAGCTGGAAAAACGAATAGGTGTCTGACACCAAAACGAAGATGTGTCTGACACCTAGGTCGTTGGGGTTAGGTGGAAAATTCTGAACGTTCTGTCGGTGATGTTTGTGTACTCGGACCACGAGGGCCAATGGGCCAGTGCGTCCTGCCATGCGAGTTCTCGCTCGTCGCCTTCCAGAAGTGTGGCGGTGACGGACTTCGTTTCGCCACGCACGAGTATCTCGGCGTCGGGGTGGGCGATGAGGTTGTGGGTCCAGGCCGGGTGTGATTCGCGGGCGAAGTTGCTGCCCACCAACAGGTAGCTGCCGTCGGGGCGGGGAATCGTCTCGAGCGGCGTTTCGCGGCGCTGCCCACTCTTTGCGCCGATGGTGTACAAGATAAGTCCGGCACCCGGCACCCACTTGCCGCCGCTGACCTTTGCCATGGCGCGATGCATGGCTGGGAAGACGATTGGCCCGATCTTGCGGAACAGATCCGAGGTAACGATCTTGCTGGTGATTTCGTCGGCGTCCATCAGCGTGCCATCAGCTTTACTGGCACCGACTTGTAACCGCGGAAGCCCATTCGGGGGCGCCGCGACAGATCGCCGGCCAGCTCCACCGACGAGCACTTGTCGATCAGTGCCGAGAAGACCTCCTGACCTTCGGCGCGCGACAGGTTCGCGCCAAGGCAATAGTGAATACCCGAGCCGAAGCTCATGGGTGGGCCTTCGTTGCGGGTGATGTCGAAGGTCTCCGGATCACTGAACTGTGCGGGGTCGTGGTTCGCAGCGCCCAGCAGGGTGATGACGGTGGACTCCTCGGGAATCTCGACGCCAGCGATATCGGCGTCTTCGAGCGCGGTGCGAGCGTCGAACTGGATGGGCGAATCCCAGCGCAGCATCTCGTCGACGGCCGGCTCGAGCAACGAGGTGTCGGCCCACAGCTTGTCCCGTTGCTCGGGGTGACGAAGCAGCGCTCCCATGCCATTGCCGATCAGGTTGGTAGTGGTCTCGAAACCGGCGGCGAACAACAACGTGGCCACCGCGATGACCTCGCCTTCGCTCAGCGAATCTCCAGCCTCCTCGACCGCTATGAGATCGGACAGCAGGTCGTCCTTGGGGTTCGCCTTTCGCTCCTTCAACAGGTCGACGAAGTATTCGCCCACGGCGTGCCGCGAAATTTCGGCCGCCTTGAGATCTTCGACGGTTGCCCCCGGTTCGAGCGCTGCCGCCGACTGGGAGACCAACGCACGGAACTGCGGCCAGTCGGGCTCGGGCACGCCCACCAACTGTCCGATGACCGCCACCGGCAGAGGGAACGCCACCCTGTCGAGCAGGTCGCCCCCGCCCTCGGCCACAAAGTCACCGATTATCTGCTCGGACAATTCACGGATGCTCTCGCGCATCTTCTCGACCCGGCGGGGTGTGAACGCCCTCGACACCAGGCTTCGCTGGCGCGTGTGATGCGGCGGGTTGAGAAACAGCATCGAGGTGGCGCGTTTCTCGTCGATGGAACGCTGCACCTGTTCGCGGCGAAGCTTGGTCGCTTCCGGGTCGGCGTTGGGAATGATGCTGCCCCCGGCGCGGTTCGCTTTGCCGAGTCGATTGTCGCGAAGCACCTCGCGGCAATCCTCGAACCGGGTCAACACAAATGCACCCGTGGCGCTGTGGTGCACCGGGGCCACGTCGCGCAGCGTCCGGTAAAGCGGCAGGGGATTCTCGATGCCCTCCTCGCTGAGAAACAGATTGGCAAGGGCTTCATCGGGGGTCATGTCGGTGGGCATGGTTGAAGCCTCGGTCAGGCGGTGAAGAAGTCGGCCCGCGCGGTGCGGGTGTCGTCGTACACCGGCTCGGAAAGATCGCAGCGATACTTGGAGTTGTCGGCCCCGGTCAGGCCGTTCTCGCCAAGCATGATGCGCATGTTGTGATAGTTGGGGTGGTCGAAGTGCGCCGCCAGAGATGCCTGGTCGTCCCACAACTCATACACCTGCACGCGGTTGTCGACGCAGGGGTCGGGCGCGAAGCAATAAGCCTGACAGCCCGGCTCATCATCGCGGGTCGCCTGCTGCAACGGCTGTGATTTCTCGACGGCCAGGTCGCGGTGCTCGCGGTCTTTGAAGTCGATGGTTCCGGCGATGATGATCATGGAAGATCCCCCTTGCTTGTGGCTTTTGTGGTCAGAAACCCGCTGATCGGCCAGTATGTCAGAAGACACCCGCCGACTTGGATTCTCAGAGGCAGACCCATGACCGATCTCTCCGACCAGAGCCTGGAAGACCGAATCGGCGCGATGCACTGCCCGGTCGATCACAGCATCCTCGACCCCGCGATCCAGGACTCGCCCTGGAACTTCTACGCCGAGCTCCACGAGAAGTGCCCCGTGTTCCCCATCCCCGAAATCGGCGCGGTGATGGTGACCCGATACGAAGACGTGAGGTTTGTGCTCACCCGACCCGACCTGTTCTCGAGCAACGGCCGAGGTGGCGGGTCGCGAAAGGGAATCCAGGTCGACAAGGCCAAGCGGTATGCCCAGATCATCAGCGACCGAGGGTGGGGTCATGTCGAAACCCTGCAGCGAACCGACCCACCGATTCACACCGACTACCGACGTCGACTCAACCGGGCGTTCACGCCGCGCAAGGTGAAGTTGATGGTCGAACACATCGACGACATCGCCAACGAACTCATCGATGCGGTGATCGACGACGGCAGTTGCGAGTTCATCGAGTCGTTCTCGATGCCGCTGCCCGGCATCATCATCGCTGAGCAGCTCGGCCTGCCCCGGACCGAGATCAAACGGTTCAAACGCTGGGCCGACGCGATGCTCGCCGTCACGATGCGCCCGCTGACCGACGAGGAACTGCTGGAAGCTGCCGAAACGGAACTCGACGCGCAACACCACCTGGCGGCCGAATTCGAGAAGCGCCGAACCGATCCGACCGACGACCTCATTTCGTCGCTGGTCCATTCGCACAAGAACGACGACGGTCCCGACGATGAGCCGCTCACCATGTACGAGCTGCAGAACCTCATGCATCAGCTCGTGACCGGTGGTTTCGAAACCACCACCAACGCGCTCAACCATGGGCTGTGGCTTCTCACCCGGTACCCCGAGGTGCAGGACGAGATCCGCAACGACCTCTCCCTGGTGCCGGCGTTCATCGAAGAGGTACTGCGGTTCGAGGGACCGGTGCAGGGCCTGGCCCGTCGCGCCACCCAGGATGTCGAGCTCAACGGCGTCGTTATCCCCGAAGACAGCATGGTGTTTGTGCGCTATGGCGCCGCCAATCGCGACGCCGAGGCATTCGAAGACGCCGACACGTTCAACATCCATCGCACCGACAGCAACCAACACGTGGCGTTCGGACTCGGTGCCCACTTCTGCGTGGGAGCCGCACTGGCTCGCCAGGAACTGGTGAGCGGGTTCACCACCTGGCTTTCCCGAACCAGAAACATCAAACTCGCCGAGCCATTCGAGGGTCCAGTGCACGAGCCGAGCATCTTCCTCCTGCCGGTCATGAAACTACCCCTCACGTTCGAGAAGGCCTAGGTTCTTCGCTCATGCACGCAGCACTGATCACCGGCAAAGGCCAGGTCGAGTTCAAAGAGTTCGACGACCCGACACCGACGCCCGACGGCGTGGTGGTGGACATCGCGTTCTGTGGTGTCTGTGGCACCGATATTCACGCCTTCCAGAACGGCCATACCTACAACCCCGCAATCTGTGGCCACGAGTGGTCGGGCACCGTCTCGGCAGCGGGCGCCGACGTAAAGCACGTTTCCGAGGGCGACCGCGTGGTCGTCGCGGTGCCGCCGCCCTGTGGGTCCTGCGCTCCATGCCGTTCGGGCAACACCAACACCTGCGCGACCAGCTTTCTCGTGGCGCTTGGCCGCGACCCACTGGCACCCAAGCACGGCGGGTTTGCGCCCCGCATCGCAGTGGGCGCCAACCGTGTGGTGAAGACCGACCCCCGGCTCACCGACGAGCAGGCCGCGCAGGTCGAACCGGCAACGGTGGCCTTTCACGCCGTGCGAAAGAGCGGTCTACGCCTCGGCGACTTTGCCGTGGTGCAGGGGGCCGGACCCATCGGCCTCACCACCATGCAGTGGGTAAAGGCCGCAGGCGCCGGCGAGGTGGTGGTGGTCGAACCCAACGACGCCCGCCGCGAGCTCGCGAGCCGATTGGGCGCAACCGCTACGGCCACACCGGACGAAATCGAAGAGCTCGTCAAGGAACGAACCAACGGCGTGGGCGCCGACGTCGTCTATGAGTGTGTCGGGAAACCACAGACCATCCAGAGCGCGGTGAATCTGGCCCGCCGCCGCGGTGCGATGTGTCTCATCGGACTCGCCGACAGCGACGCGGCCATCTCGCCGAGCGCCTGGCTCATCAAGGAGATCAACCTCACCGCGGCGCTGGCCTACAGCCACGAGGAGTTTCAGATGGCGATGGGCATGATCGCCGACGGACGCTGCATGGTTGAGCCCATGCATTCGGTCACCACCAACCTCGAAGGTCTCAGCGACGCCCTTGCCGATCTGGCCAGCGGGCAGAGCCAACAGACCAAGGTGCTGGTGAACCCCAACTGGTAGCTAGCTCGGGAAGCCGGGCACGCCCTCGTCGAGTTCGATGCCTGCGCTGTTGAGGAACCCCGAGACCATCCGGTAGAAGCCGGCGACGATCAAAAGCTCGACCAATTGTTCGTCGCTCCAGCGGGTAGCCAGCGCCGACCAGGTGGCGTCGGTGACGCAATCGTCGCCGTGGAGTTCATCGGCCATTGCCAGCAGGGCAAGATCGTCGGCCGACCAGGGATGGTCGGCCGGAGCCTCGGTAAGTGCAGCGATTTCTTCTTCGGTGAGTCCACAGCGCAAACCGATGACGGTGTGCTGGCCGAACTCGTACTTCGCCTGGGCATTCCACCCGACCCGCAGGATCACGATCTCGCGTTCGCGCTCGGGCAGCAGGCCCTTGTTGAGCAAGAACCCCCCGAGCAGGTTGAATCGTTTGAGCAGTTTGGGGTGGCGGCCCAGAACTCCGAAGATGTTGAGGGGCGTGCCGTCATGGGTGAGTGCGGTGGCGAGAATGTCGGCAAGTTCGCCCGTGGGCTCGCTGACCGGTTCGATTCGCCCAGCTGCGGGGCGGTTGGCCATCAGGTGACCCGCCCGGCTTCGTGAAACTCGCGGTTGTCACCGTTGTGAAAGCGGTTGGGCGTCATGCCCGAGGCGGTCTGGCCCGCATCGACGATGAGCGTGTGGCCGCTGACGTAGCGCGACTCGTCGCTGGCGAGATACAGCGCCGCGTTGGCGATGTCTTCGGGGAATCCGGCATAGCCCAGCGGCGAACCCGCGGCGATGTACTTACCAGCCCCTTCGATGTCGGTGTGGTCACCGGTAACGCCTGCGGTCATGGCGGTGACGGTGTTGCCCGGCGAGATCGCGTTGACCCGGATCGAGTACTGCGCGAGTTCGTTGGCCACCGACTTGGTGAGGCCGATGACGCCGTGCTTCGCGGCCGTGTACCCGTGTGGTCCCAGGCCGCCAAGAATACCGGCGGTACTCGAGGTGCTGATGATCGACCCGGCGTTGTTCGGCGTCATCACACGTGCCGCATGCTTGGTGCCCAGAAACACGCCGCGCAGCAGAATCGAGATGGTGTTGTCCCACGCCTCGACCGGGGTGTCGGCGATTGGACCGACCGCGCCGACGATGCCTGCGTTGTTGAACATGATGTCGAGTTGGCCGAACTCAGCAACGGCCGTATCGACCGCGGCGGCCACTGCCTCTTCGCTGGTCACGTTGCACTCCGCGAAGCGGGTGGAGTCGCCGAGCTCGGTCGCCAGGGCCGAACCGGTGTCGGCCTGCATGTCGGCGATGACCACCTTGGCCCCCTCGGCCACGAACCGGCGCACGGTTCCCTCGCCGATTCCGCTTGCGCCGCCGGTGATAACGGCAACCTTGCCTTCGAGACGTCCTGACATATCGCTCCCCCTGGAAATTCGCGATCCGTTCGCGGTCATCCGAGACTCGCGGGAACCGCTCACAAACACAAACTCCCCACCGGTTCCTGCTCTCCGTTAGGTTCTGCC
>CAZGVQ010000185.1:0-7198 GCA_964529355.1 uncultured Acidimicrobiales bacterium | reverse complement strand
GCCGGGGTAGAGATCGTTGGCGATGCTGACGCCAGGAGCGAGGAATGCGCCATCTTCGATCACGGTGAATTGGGCGACATAGATGCCGGTGTGGATCTTGACGTTGTCGCCGATGACGCAGCCATAGTCGATGACGGTGTTGCCCCAGATGGCAACGTTGTCGCCGATGCTGCACTCTTCGCGCACGACCACGTTGTGGCCGGTCTGAAAGTTCTCGCCGATCGTCGACCCGTCGTAGAGGATCGTGCCGCTGCGCAGGCGGGCGTTGTCGCCCAGTTGCAGGGGTGGCACGGCTTTGCGTTCGCAGTGATAGCCAATGACGACATTGTCATCAAGGTTGAATGTCGAGTTGTCGGCTGCCTCGGGGGGAGGAGTCATGCGTGACCTTTGAAGGTGGTGGAGTTGGGCCGCTCGTCGGACGAACGAGCCGCGAAGATAGCGTACCGGCGGCGATGCTCAGACGAGCAGATCAACCGCAGGATATCTTGCGGATGTTGCTCTTTCCACACCGCCCTGAAGACCGCTTTCAGATTCGCGGTGCGAGATCTGAAAGACCGCAGAGATACACAGATTGGTGTACCGCAGGCAGTACTTGTAAGCGTGCGCGTGGGTGAACTAAGTTTCGCCCATCAGGCGAGGACCTTCCCCCCAGGCTGCCTTTCGCCGGACGTGGTGCGAACCACGAGGTCCTGGGGACAGAAACGACGATATTTGCCGATGTCAAAATTGGTGTGTCAAATTCCCTAACGAATCATTTGATGTGATGTGGTGTTATCACGTACTGTGGTAACGAATCTCACGTAAAGTGGTTTAAGGAGCCCCCCTTGTTCACAACACCCCCCCGTTGTGTCTCGACAAACAATCATGGTCCAGACAGTCGCGGTTACGCGCCTCTGACCGCAGACTTTGGAGGCTCATCCCGATGAGCGACATCGTACTTATTGTCCTCAATATCATTCTCTTCGCCATGCTGGTTCTTGCGTGGCAGCTCTGGCGCCAGGCGGTGCCCAAGCGTCGCAAGGTGAAAGCCGTCGAAGTGGCCGACTGGCCATCGGGTCCCGGCAGCTCCTCGCAGGCGATCGGTGTCGTCGATGGTGCAGTACCCGCTGCGCCTATCGCTGTCGATGGTTTCGACACCGCACCGGTCGAGTCGCCACAGCTGGTGAACGCTGGTGCAGACGGCTACGCAACCCCACCGGTTGCCGCTCCCGAGTTTGTGGATCCGGCGGCGCCCGCAGTTGCCACCGCTGATCCCGTTGCGCCAGTCAACATGACCCCGGTAGCACCGGTTGCCCCGATGTCCGACGTACCGTCGACGTTCGCGGCACCTGCCCCGACCGGCAGCGTCAACGGCGCCATCGACGATGACGAACTGGCTGCGCTGCTCGATACGGCTCCGCCAACCTCGTCAGCGCCGCTTCCGGCCACCGGCTCCCCGGTTTCCACTCCGCCCGCCGCACCGGTTTCCGAGCCGGTACCCAACAGTCCTTCGGCGCTGTTCAGTTCGTCGCCGAGAGTCTCACCTCCGGCCGCACCTGCCCCGATGCCGGTTTCCTCGCTTGCCCCTCCTACGGCCATCACCACCAACGGTTCGGGCAATCCCTCTGCATCGAATGGTTCCGCTTCGTTGGGCGGCGACGTCTCCCAGCAAGTCGGTGCGCTGCTCGCTGCGCCCCGTCCAGAACCGGTACCGGTCGTGTCGAGCCTTGCTGCTCCGACCCGGGTTGCACCAACCACTCCAGCAGCTGTCTCTGCGCCGAGCACTCCGGCCACCGCCGCTGATCAACTCCGTCTCGACATCACGGGTCGCCCCGTCGATGACGTGATGCGTTCGCTGTCCAACCGCCTCGGCGACATGGGATACAGCGCACAAACCGGGCCGTCCGGCGAAACGGTCTTCCAGCGCGGCACCACCGAGTCCATCCGGATTTCGGTGTCCGCCCAGGAATCGGCTCCGACCGACATGAACGGGAAACCACTTCCCGGTCGTGCCGATGTCGAAGTAGTCGGCGGCCAGCTGCAAGAAACCACCGAAGCGGTGCTGTTTGAGCTCCTCGATCACGGATTCCAGCTTCGCTGGGCCGTAGCCGGCGAACTTGTGCTGTCCAGCTTTGATGGAGCGTTGGCCCGAGTAAACGTCAATCCGACCACGGACTGACGCCCCGAAGAAGAGCAGTTCACTTCCCGCACTACCCAGCAATACGAAGTTCTCCCACCAAATCAATTCCCCCCAAACAAGAGGTAAGTAACGTGCAGCAGCAGCCGGGTTCCCCCGCTCCAAACGGTCGGCTCCGCGTCGGCATCGTCGGATGCGGATACTGGGGTTCCAAACACACCCGTGTCCTTTCTGGACGCAGCGACGTCGACGTCGTGCTGATCGACCGCGACCAACGTCGCATCGATGAACTCAGCGCGGCATTTGATGTCACCGCTTCGTTCAACGATTTCGAAGAGGCGCTCAATCACGTCGACGCCGTCGTCATCGCCACTCCTCCCACCGGTCACTACCCGCTGGGCAAGATGGCGCTCGAGCATGGCATCCACGCCATGATCGAAAAGCCCCTCGCCACCAGCGTCGAACACGCTGCTGAGCTCACTCGCATCGCCGAGTCCAAGGGCTTGTCGCTCATGGTCGGACACACCTTCGTGTTCAACCCGTCGGTTTGGAAGCTTCGTGAGGTCGTCGAGGAGTCCGGTTTTGGTGAGGTGCTCTACATCTACGGAGCCCGCCTCAACCTCGGTCTGTACCAGCCCGACGTCAACGTCGTCTGGGACCTCGCACCGCACGACATCTCCATCATCAACTACCTGCTTCGCTCGGCCCCCGAGAGCGTGAGCGCCTGGGGCTCCAGCCACGCCGGTCCCGAAGAGCGTGAAGACGTTGCCTTCGTGCAGCTGCGCTACAAGAACCCCAACGTCACCGCCACCATCCACGTGAGCTGGCTCGACCCGGCAAAGGTCCGCAAGACCACCGTCGTCGGTAAGCGTCGCATGGTTGTTTACGATGACGTCGCCGACGAGCCGATCCGTGTCTATGACAAGGCCGTCGAAAGCCCCGACATGCCGAACATGCATGACCGGCCCATGTCGTACCGTCACGGAGACGTCCTCTCGCCGTTCATCAAGGCCGACGAGCCACTGTCGGTCGAACTCGGTCACTTCGTCGACTGCATCCGCTCGGGGCAGCGCCCCATCGCCGACGGCCGTGCAGGCCTCGACGTTGTGCGTGTCCTCGTCGCCGCCGACCAGTCGATGGCCAACGGTGGGATCGCCATCAACCTCGACCAGGTTGAACTCGGCGACCTTGAAGACGGTCAGCGCAAGCTCGATCGTATTCTCGCCGACCAGAAGGCCGCCGAAGCCGCAAAGGGCCCACACGAGGCCTCGGTTGTTGCCGCCGCGCCCGCACCGGTGGGCAAGCCCCTCGGAGCTGGCCTTTCCTTTGGCGCCAACCCGCCCGAAGAACTGGTTCTGCGCTCCCGTGGCGCTGAGCTCACCCCGATGGTCGACCTGTTCTGCCGTCGCCTCATGGATTCTGGCTTCGATCTTCGTTGGAGCCAGCACAACGAGGTAGCGCTTGGTTCCGACTCGGGCGCCATTGCCTTGTTCGACCTCGCACAGGACGGCCCCGCCGGTGGCAGTGCGGTGCTTCGTTTGTTCGGTTTCCCGTCCTATGACGCCCGGGCCATGCTGGCCGACGCGCTCAGCGGCGAAGCCGAACTACTCGTAACCGAGTGGAACGAGCACGAAATCGAGCTCAGCGGATTCGATGGCGTGCGGGTAACTCTTGCCCGTGCCACCGACGGCGCCGAGCGCGACATCGACGTCACCGACGTCGCACCTACCAGTGTCGAAGACACGGTGAACCCCCAGAACATCCACCCCGACAACAATGGCTTTGCCAACTCCGAAAGGAACTGAATCTTCCCCATGGCTCCCCCCGCCAGTGCTTCCAAGTCAATGAACGTCCCCTTCCTCGACCTTGCGTCGATGCACGCGCCTCTCCAGGCCGAGTTCGATGAGGTCTGGGCAAAAGTCACCGAAGCCAACGCCTTTATCGGCGGCAAGTGGTGCGAGAAGTTCGAAGAAGAGTTTGCGGCCTATATCGGAACCGAGCACGCCATTGGCTGTGCAAACGGAACCGATGCCCTCGAACTCATCATCCGAGCCCTCGAAATTGGCCCCGGCGACGAGGTAATCGTGCCGGCCAATACCTTCATCGCCACCGCAGAGGCTGTTGTCGCTGCTGGTGCGGTACCGGTATTCGTCGATGTCGATCCCGACACGATGCTCATCACCGCTGAAGGTATCGATAACGCTGCAACCCCACGGACCGCTGCGGTCATGGTGGTGCACCTGTACGGCCAGCCTGCAGCCATGGACAGCATCTCTGCGGTCTGTGACAAGCACGGCATTGCCATTATCGAAGACACCGCACAGGCTCACGGTGCGACCTGGGACGGCAAGAAGGCTGGTTCCTGGGGCGTAGCTGCCGGATTCAGTTTCTACCCCGGCAAGAACCTCGGCGCCTTCGGAGACGGCGGCGCCATCACCACCAACGACGGTGCGCTGGCCGAGCAGATTCGCTCGATTGCGTTCCACGGCCGTTCGCTCACGTCGCGGTACCACCACGACAACATGGGCATGAACAGCCGCCTCGATGGACTCCAGGCAGGCATCCTCAGCGTGAAGCTCAAGCATCTCGACGAGTGGAACGCCGGACGTCAGCGGGCACGCGATCGGTACGAGGCTGGCCTCACCGATCTCGAGCTGGTCAAAGTTCACGAGCGGGCGAAGTCAGTACACCATCTATGTGTCGTACAGTCTGATAGTCGCGAGGCTCTCATGTCATTTCTGAGCGATCGCGGTATCGGCAATTCCATCCATTATCCAGTGCCCTGTCACATGAACGAACCATTCAAGATGTGGGCTCCAAAGGTCGCACCGGTCGTCACTGAGACCGCTGCGCCAAAGATTATGTCGCTTCCGATGTTCCCCGCATTGAGTGACGAAATGATCGACTACACCCTTGAGGCAATCCATGACTTCCACGCTCAGTAGACCTGGGAACTCTCCTTTCGAGGAGGTTCCGGTCGGCGGGACAACGCTGGAGACCTTCGACTTCAACAGTCGGGGAAACCAGGTTGCGCTTGAACCCGTCTTCCGCTCACGACCATCGGGCAAACTGCTCACCGCTATCGGCCTGGTCGCCCTTGTCATCACGGCGCTGTGCGCCCAGGTGGCCTATGTGGTGGCTGACCTTCAGCCCGATGTGTTCGCTGCGGAATCCCAGATTCAGTATCAGGGCGCAACGTGGGTCGAGACGCAGTCCGAGCGAGTAAACAGCCGGACGCTGCTTGAGCCCATCGCCATCGCCGAAGACATCCCGATCGACGTCTTTATCGCCAACTGGAACGCTGGTCAGGTGCTCGGCACCGAGATCTTGCAGCTCCAGTATGCGAGCGAAGATCAGGAACAGGCACTGCGAGTCGTCGAAGCGGTCACCAACCGCTACCTGGCTGAGTTCGAGGCGGTGGCCGAAGAAGTTCCGGCCGCGCTCCTCGACTACCAGGCGCTCGAAGAGAACTACGTCGATCAGTTGGCTGCGGCCACCGCTCGTACCGAAGAACTCTCCGACGACATTGGTCCCAACGGAAACCCACGGCCTGCCTACACCGCAGCGCTTCAGGACCGTCAGACCATTCAGGCGTCACTCAACGCGGTTCGTCTCCAGATCGCTGGCTTCAGCATCTTCAACGGAGCTCAGAACACACCGCAGCTGGTGACCGAGCCGTTCCTGCTGAGTGACCCGGTGGCTCCGCTGCCTGGCAAACGAGCCATCTTTGGCCTCCTCGGCGGTCTAGCGCTCTCGACAGTCTTCGTGTTCGTCGCACTGCGCGTTGCAGCAACCCGCCGCTAACGATCGCGAGGTGAGCGAAACAATGCTTCGCTCACCTCGCCGATCGTCGGCCCGCAGCTTCGCTGCAAACCATTCTGCTCTTCCCCCCTGTCGGTTCTAGCCCGAAAGTTCCATGGCTGAGATAACCATCGCCCCCGGGCGAAAATCGATCTTCGGACGGGGCGCCTCGGCGTCCTCGCCAACGGACGAGCGCATCGCGTCCAAGCCCGGTTTCCTTCAGGGCCTCGTCGAAGGCACCGGGCGTTCCTTCGAGCGTCGTGCGGTCCTGTTCATGGCAGCGTTCACGCTGATTATGGGCGCAATGATCGCCACCGACGACAACCGGATCCTCGGTGTCGCCGTTGCCTTGGGCATCATCGGACTCGTGATTCAATACCCGCCGTTCGCGGCATGGATCCTGGTCGCTGGCACGCCGTTCGTCGTTGGCGTGCCCCGAAACCTCTATCTGCCGTTACTTCGGCCCAACGAAGTGTTCCTCATCATCGTCGTTTTCGCTCTCGGCCTGCGCTGGCTGTTCCGGTCGAGACAGCTCAGCTTCAAGATCAACCGGTTTGAGATGGCCATGGGCGTCTTCGTGTTCGCCGGTTCGGTGCTGCCGCTGGTGTTTACCTACGGACGCCTTCGCCCGGTCACCAACGACGACATCTTCTACTCGATCACGTTGTGGAAGTTCGTCGCAATCTACACAATTGTGCGCCTCACAATTCGCACTCCAGCTCAGCTTCGCGAACTGCTTTGGGTGACGCTGCTCGCTTCTTCGGTCATCGGCTTCATGGCCGTGCTCGATTCGCGCAATGTGGGCAACTTTGCCTTCACGCTCGCCAACTACTTCCCGCCCGGCGAGAACATCATCAACGATGGACGTGGCGCTGCGACGATCGGAAACGCGATTGGGCTCGGGGGGTATATGGCAATACATGCCTTCATTGCCTTTGCCATGTTGCTCAAGGGTGAGAAACCGGTGTGGTTGCTTGCTCCGATCGCCTTCATGACCGTGTTCGGCACACTCGGATCTGGGCAGACGAGTGGTCTGATTGCTCTGGTCGCTGGTACCGCCGGCCTGGTGCTTGTAACTCGCAGCATAGGGAAGGTCATCCGCTTCGGAATTCCGATGATGCTGCTGGCGGGGTTCCTGGTGTTTCCCATCATCCAGGAGCGCGTCAACGGCCTGTCGAACGATGGCACCCTTACGTCCTATCAACGAGACGGCATCACCAACCTTCCCCCTCAGGATCAGCCGTTTGCGATTTACATCACCAACCCTGGGTCGAGTTGGGA
>CAZGVQ010000184.1:0-7232 GCA_964529355.1 uncultured Acidimicrobiales bacterium | reverse complement strand
CTCCACAACACCCGCCCCATCGAGTTTGGCGTCGAGTCGCCGGCCGACGCCGAAGCGATGTTCGACATTCTCACCTACGAAAAGGGCGCCGCCGTGGTGCGCATGCTCGAACAGTTCCTGGGCGAGGACGAGTTCCGCGAAGGCATTCGGCACTATCTGGCCAAGCACAGTTTCGGGAACACCGTCACCACCGACCTCTGGGACGCCCTCGAGGAAACCAGCGGCCAGAAGGTGCGCCAGATCATGGAAACCTGGATCTACCAGGGCGGCTATCCGGTGGTGAGCATCAACGACGATGGCGACCTCGAACAACGCCGCTTCGTGTATCGCCCCGAGTCCGGCAGCGACGCCACTTGGGCCGTGCCGGTTCGGCTTCGAGACAATGATGGCGCCGAGCATCGGCTTCTTCTCGACGGTCAGGAGGCGACCGCCAGCCCGGTGGAACCCGCCGCCCTCGCAACGCTCAACGCCGAGGCATCGGGGTTCTACCGATCCCAGCTCAGCGACGAACACCTCGCCACTGTCGGCCAGAACGGCCCCGGAGAGCTCAGCTCGGTGGAGCGGTTCGGTCTGGTCGACGACGCCTGGGCGCTCGCCACCTCGGGGCAGCTCGACACGGCCAACTACCTCGATCTCCTCCGAGGCTTCAACGGTGAAACAAGTGTGGCCGTGCTGCAACGAATCGCCGGGTCGCTCTCCACCATCGACCACCTTCTCCCCGACGACTCCCCCAAACGCGCTGAGCTGGCCGAGATCACCCGATCACTGCTCGAGCCGGCAATGGAACGTTTTGGCATCGAACCCAAGGCGGACGAAAGCGACAACGACCGCGAAGCCCGCGCCGCGATTTTCCAGGCACTGGCCACCACCGGAGCCGATGCGTCACTGGCCGACCGCGCCCGGGCGATTCACGCGTCGGGAGAAACGGGGAACGCTGACCCCGCGATGTTTGCTGACCCCGCGATGATGGCTGCCTCGGTCAACATCATCGCCGCGACGGGCTCCGACGAAGAGTTCGAGGATTTTCTTGGCCGGTTCATCAACGCCGAGTCGCCCCAGGAAATGCAGCGCTACCTCTACGCTCTGGCCGACTTCCCCTCGGCCGAGCATGGTCGTCGGCTTGCCGAAATGACCCTCACCGACGAGATCCGAAGCCAGAACGGGCCCTACGCATTGCTTCGACTCCTCAACAACCGCGACGCGGGTTGGGCGGTATGGGAGTTCATCGCCGAGAACTGGGACGGCCTGCTCGAGAAGTTCCCCAGCAACAGCATTTCGCGCATGCTTGGCGGGGTAACCGCCATCTCAAAACCCGACGAAGCGCTAATGGTGAGCCGGTTCCTCGCCGACCACCAGATACCACAGGGCAAAAAACTCATCGATCAGCATTTGGAGCGACAGCAGGTGAACACTGCGTTCCGCCAGCGGCTGGCCGACGCTGCGCTGGAGCTCTAATACAATCTGCACAGAACCCACACCACCCTCCCTCCGGAAACGCCAACACTATTCACGTGCGCCGACATCCCCCCGTCTCGATACCTCGCAACCTCGAAGCCTTCGCCGTCGACCCCGACGCGGTGCAGGTGGCGTGGCGCGGGTTACCGGCTGGGCCCATCGAGTTCAGCTGCGCTGATACTTCAGTCACGGTCGAAGGCGACGGCGGGCCGGGAGCCGTCACCCTCAATGGTCTCCCCCACAGCTCGGCGCTGACGGTACGGGTGGTGCCGTCCGGTGGTGACGCTCGCGAGTTGGACATCACCACCCTCGCTCCCCCACCCGGCGAGCGACTTACCCGATTCGCAACGATGTCTGACCTTCACCTCGGCAGCACGAAGTTCGGCATGATCCTCAAGGCTCGCGAGGAGACGGGTGCAGCGATTCCTCACCCGATGCGTTGTGCTCTCGCCGCAGGTACCGAAGCCCAGCAGTGGGGCGCCGAACGTTTGGTACTCAAGGGCGACCTCACCCATCACACTCGGGCTGAAGAGTGGCCCCAGCTCGAAGAGCTCGTCGGCGGATTCAAGGTCCCCTACTCCTTCACGCTTGGCAATCACGACCGCCAGCCCAAGAAGAAGGGCATCGACACCGAAAAGGGGATGGCCAACGCGGGGCTCGACTTCCGCCCAGTGACCTCGGTCGACCTCCCCGGTATTCGCATCGTTGTCGCTGATACGTCGATTCCCAACAAAGGCCACGGCCGCACCACCGAAATCATCGATGAGGTGTGCGAACTCCTTCGAGAAACCGACCAGCCGGTCTTTCTCGGAATTCACCATCATTTCGAGCAGTTCGTTCTCCCCTGGTTCTGGCCGCCGGGCATTCCGGTGACCGAAGGCGTGCAGTTCCTTCGAGCGATCCGCGAGGCGAATCCCCGCCTCATGGTCAGCACCGGCCACACCCATCGCAACCGCGCCTATTTCCGCAAAGGTGTGCTCGTCACCGAGGTCGCGTCGCCCAAGGACTTCCCGGGGGTTTGGGGCGGCTACACGGTGCACGAAGGCGGCATCACCCAAACCGTGCGAAGGGTCGCCGAACCGTCAGCGATCGCCTGGACCGACCGCACCCGCAAAGCCGTGGGCGGCATCTGGTCGATGTGGGCACCGGGATATCTCGACCAGCGCTGTTTCTCGCATCACTGGACCGACTAGCCGACCCGACTGGCTAGCCCAGCGTGAGCTCGTAGGCGCCCGTCTCATCGAGCACGGTCAGCGCGACCGATCGGTTGGTGGACCCATCGTCGGCCAGACAATCGATGACCATGCCAACCTCCAACACGCGCAGCGGGGGTTCGCCGCATTCCACCGACGTCGGCACACCGAGCTCAAACTCGAACCGCTCGCCCAGCTTGTCCGCGGCTGCCACAACATCGAAGAGCGGCTCGCGAAGCTCGACCTCGATACCGCCCTCCTCGTCGATCTGAGCAACGTCGATGGTGACCGATTCGCCGTCGATAGTGCCGGTGCATTCGGCGTCAATACCCGCGCCTACCTCGATTGGTCCTGGACAATCGAGATCCTGAAGCAGTCCGGGATGTTCGGGAATCACCGACGCGTCGATTTGCTCAAGCAGCATCTCGGAGTCGATCTCGTTGGCACCACAAGCTGCGATGAGGAGCGCGAACGCCGAGAGCAGCGCGAGCGCGAGGGTTCTCTGCTTCTTCGGTGGCTTGAGTGTCTTCGGTCTCTTCGGTCTTTTGGGTCTCGTCGGTCTCGTCATTGTCTTCACTTGTCGACCGTGGCCACCGCTTCGTCCCACGACATTCCGTCGTCGATGGCCATGCGGTACTTCATCACATGCCGAGGTCGGTTCATACCGAAAACGCCCGTGAGTTTGCCGTCGCGGCCATAGATCATGGCAAACCGCCGTTCGTCCAACGAACCCGTGGCCAGCATGGTGTGGTCGGTCGATCGCGGCCGACCCGCCATCTGGATCTTGCGGTCGTATTGGTCGCTCCAGAACCAGGGAACCGGTTGGTACTCCTGCGCCGAGACGGCTTCAGAATCATCGAGTAACAATCGGCGGGCGGCGAACCCTGCCTGGTCGGCCGCGTTCTCCCAGTGCTCGACCCGCATGACTTCGTCGAAGCGCCGGTTGTACCACCGCGCGATGTCGCCGGCGGCGGTGACGCCCTCCTCGGCCAGGCAGGTGGAGTCACAGACCACGCCGTCGTCGATGTTGAGGCCCGACCCTTCGAGCCACTCGGTGTTGGGGATCACGCCGATGCCGATGACGACCAGATCGGTCTCGATGACGGTGCCGTCGGTGAGGATGACCCGCTCGACGGTGTTTGCGGCTCCTCCGCCCTCGATCGTTTCGACACCCACACCACAGCGCAGGTCGACCCCGTGATCGGTTTGAATCTCGCCACAGAGCATGCCGATGTCCTCGCCGAGCACGCGAGCCATCGGGTACGCCAGCGACTCGATGAGGGTGACCTCCACGCCCTTCTGGCGAATGGTTGCGGCGACCTCGGCGCCGATGAACCCGGCCCCGATGACCGCAACCCTGGACGCGCCAGCATCCAGCGCTGCACCGATGGCCGCAGCATCGTCGTTGGTCCGGAGGGTGTGCACGCCTGCCATGTCCTCGGTGCCCGGCAGGGTGCGGGGGCGAGCACCGCAGGCCAGCAGAAGTCCGTCGATGGTCTCGACCCGTTCGGAACCCTCGCTCTGGTCGATGGTGGTGAGTTGTCGGGTCGCGAGATCGAATGCCGCGGCCCGGGTACCCAGCCTCAGATCGAGGTTGAGCGCGGTGAGCTTTTCGGCATCGGCAAGCTGGATTCGGTCCTCGGCCCACTCGCCGGCCAGCACCTGTTTGGAAAGCGGCGGTCGGTCGTAGGGCGGGTAGGCCTCGTCGCCGATCAGCGTGATCGACCCCTCAAAGTCGGCCTTGCGCAGCGCCTCGGCGCCACGAAGGCCGGCCAGCGAGGCTCCGACAATCGTTATTGATTGGCGGCGATCACTCACCGTCTTCGATTTTTATGGCCTGCTTCGGGCAGCGCGCCACGGCGTCTTCCATTACGGCCCGCTGGTCTTCGGCCGGCGTTTCGTTGAGCACGTACAAGAAGTCGTCATCGCGCACCTCAAAGACGTCGGGAGCGATCTGCATGCACACCGCATTGCTCTCACATAGGTCATAGTCGACGACGATTTTCATTGCAGAACCTCCAGATGTTCCTGACTGCCGTCAGTCTAGCCGCCGCAGGCGCCACCACGAAGATCAGCTAAATCGGCTAGCAGAGGTCGCCGATAACTCATCCATGTCTGCCCCGTCCCGGCTCTCCTCCATCGTGAACTTCCGCGCCCTTCGCGCCGCCACGATCTTCGTCATCCTCACGACCCTGGTAGGAGGGATTGGTCTCGCCTCCACCGAACCGGCACGCCTTTCCTCGTCCGCCGACACTCACGGGTCTGCTCATGAAGAGGCACATGAACCAGCATCTGCGCTGGCCTTCGGCGAAGATCGCGCGCACGGCGGGCTTGCGGTCGCCCACAACGACGCCGAGATCGATGCCGACTCCACCACCGCCGTACGCGGAACCGTCACCGGCATAAGCATGGTCGAAACACGTGAAGGTCGGGTGTTCAGCATCGCAACCGTCACGATCGACGAGATCCTCTACGGTCCCGAACGCACCACGGTGCGGGTCCTTACCGAAGGCGGACGAGCCGACGATGGTACCGGTCAGTCCTCCTCGAACCAGGCCCACCTCAGCGGCGGACGCCGCTACCAGCTCCAGCTCGTCGAACTGCCCACATCGGTCACCGACGAAGTTGGCATCGATGGGCTCGAAGATGTCTATGGCGTCATTGGGCACGATGGTGCAATCCCGCTGGCCGGCGATACGGACGGAGTCGATTCCGAGAGTTCCGACGCCAGTGGCGACTTCGCCGCCGCCGCCTACAAGTGGCCCCAGAACACCTCGCTGAACATCCCGGTTCTCATCAACGAGGCCAGCGCACCGGTCGCCGGCGCCACAGACGCACTGCTCGCCGGACTCGATGCATGGGTCGATCAGTCCGGACCCATCAACCTCTCGTGGAGCTTCAACGGCAGCACGTCGACCTCCGAGCGCGTCTTCGATGGCCAGAACGTCATCTTCTGGGGCGCAACCCCGAACCCCGCCGACACCTACCTGGCCCGTACGACGGTGTGGTTCACCTCTTCGGGCGACGCCGTCGAGATGGATATGCAGTTCAACACCGACTACCTGTGGGCTACCGGCCCCGCGGCGGGCCGCTACGACATTCAATCGGTCGCGACGCACGAGGCCGGGCATGGAATCGGCCTCAACCACGTGTCGGCGATCAGCGAGGTCATGTACCCGGCGCAGTCATCGAACTCGACGAAGCGCCAGCTCGGTCTGGGCGACATCAATGGCGTCGAGTCCCTTTACGGCTCAGGCTGCAACGGCCTCACCCCCACCATCACCAGTACAGGCAGCGGAAACATCGTCGGCACGGCCGGCAACGATGTGATCCTTGGTGGCAACGGCAACGACGTCATCAACGGCCTCGGTGGCGATGACATCATCTGTGGCGCTGGCGGAAACGACGAGATCTTCGGCGGCGACGGCAACGACACCATCACCGGTGGCGACGGAAACGACAAGATCTTCGGCGGCGACGGCAACGACACCATCGACGGTGACGCCGGCCGGGACTCCATCCGCAGCGAAGGCGGCGACGACTTCGTGCACGGTGGCGACGGAAACGACAACATCAAATCCGGCGATGGCGCCGACACGATCTTCGGAGACGCCGGAGACGACACCATCCGCGGAAATGCCGGCGACGACACGATCTATGGAAACGCCGGCCGCGACCATCTCTCCGGCGATGACGGCACCGACTTCCTCGACGGCGGCGACGGGGTCGACCGCGTCGGCGGCGGCGCCGGAAACGACGAGGTCCACGGCGGCGACGGCAACGACAACGTCCAGGGCCGACCCGGAAACGACCTGGTCTACGGTGATGCTGGCGACGACAACCTCGCTGGCAACAACGGAAACGACACCCTACTCGGCGGCATCGGCGACGACTTCGGAAACGGTGGCGGTAAAAGCGACACCGTATTCGGCGGCGAGGGCAACGATCACGTCTCCGGCGGTACCGGCAACGACACCGTCTTCGGCAACAACGGCGACGACATCGTCCGAGGCGCCTCCGGAAACGACGCGGTCCACGGCGAAGCCGGAAACGACACCGTCGATGGCGGCAAGGGCAACGACCAGCTCTTCGGCGGCACCGGCAACGACACACTCACCGGCGGCGAAGGCACCGACACCCTCAACGACACCCAGGGAACCAACACCCTCGACGGCGGAACCGACGCCGACACCTGCACAGCAGGCGGAGCAAACTGCGAACTCTTCGCGTAATTGCTGGTCGCTCCGGCGCAAGCGCCTCCGCAGTTTCTCTGGTCGCTCCGGCGCAAGCGCCTCCGCTCTGCGCTTCGCTATGAGCCGTCGCGCTCGAGTCGTCCTCCGCCCACTCCGGACAGACCGAAACCGCGCCCCGATTCTCTGGTCGCTCCGGCGCAAGCGCCTCCGCTCTGCGCTTCGCTATGAGCCGTCGCGCTCGAGTCGTCCTCCGCCCACTCCGGACGACCGCAATCGCGTCCCTTAGTCCGCGAGTTGCGGAGCAACTCGGTGAGGGCTTCGGCCCGTCAGGGTCGGAACCGTCGTTCTCCGCCCGCTCCGGACGACCGTCACCGCTTTCACCAATTTTTCT
>CAZGVQ010000183.1:0-7235 GCA_964529355.1 uncultured Acidimicrobiales bacterium | reverse complement strand
CCACACCCTGCTTGGGCATGTTGCCGAACTGCTCGGCGTTGCCCTCGAGGTTCGCAGGGTCATTGAGTGCGGCCGACAGTGCCGGCTGGACGGTGGCCCAGTCATCTTCCGGCGTCACGCTGGCTCCGAAAACTCCTGCACCCATCGCCTGCCAGTGCATCGCATGGTCTACCAGGTCGCGAACGGTCCAGTCGGTGCACGTGGTGGGCTTCTCCCAGTCGGCGTCGCCGATCTGGTCAGCGACCTCGTTCCACTTTCCCGCAGCCTGGCTCCACATGTCTCCGTATTCGGTCATCGCGTTCTCGTTTCCTGTTTTTGACTCTGATGGTTTCGACCACCGAGACCCTAACCCTGGCGGGGATCGCGCGCTACCGACGGAAACGACGAAGTGCGTTGCGGCGACTCGCGCGCCATGCGGTAGCTCTCTCGGCCGGATCGACTCGTGCGGTCGATGAAGGAAGATGCGCGTCGAGGTCGGCCAGCGGCAACAGAGTCAGGCGTAGCTCGGCTCTGGTGGTGGCCTGGTTGTAGCGGACGGTCAGGTAGCCGTCGGCGACGCCACCGGTGTCGAGCCAGTTCGCCACACCCGGATCCGAACCGCTGATGACGACTCTGACAACACCGTCGTCATCCACCGTGGCCTGAGCGTCGTTGAGCGACACCTGACGGTTGACGAAATCGAGCGACTGGTACCAGCGGTCGCCCAACTGCACCTCCCAATAGGTGCACTCGGGCGGCGTGAACTCGAGGACCAGCGCCTCGTTGGGGCCGACCCGCCACATGCACTGGTTATAGGCCTGGCGCGACGTACCGCCCAGAGAGTCGACGTCGGTTCCGGGCAGTCCGTTGTGGAAACGGTTGATCTCGCCCCGGTCGATGTGCCCTTCACCAAATCCGGTCCAGTACGACGCCATCAGCGAGGCCATCGCCACGGTCTCGCCCAGACGGGCGACAACATCGGTGGGTTCGAGTCGGGCGGGGGCGATGTCGGCCAGCGGATCGAGACACTCAAGATGTAGGTCAGCGGGAACTTCGGTGTGCCAGTCGGCAAAGAACTGACGTACCAACAACCGGGTGGTGAGTGGCTCCAGCTGATACCAGGCACCAACTGCGGTGCCGTCGGGGGCTGGGTCAGGCGACAACACCACCTCGAAATCTCCCTGGTCATCGGTGAGCAGATCACTGCCGTCGAGTTCGATGAGTTGACGAATCGGTGCGGTACCGAAGGTCCAGGTCATCACCGAGAAACCCAGGTAGCGGATCGAGCCGATGTTTCCCGAGAGCCGGTAGCTGTAACGGAGGTCCATCGGCGCGGTCTGGTACAGCCCATCGGGATTGTCCTGCCCCATCTTCGAGGGATACCGCCAGCCGAGCTCGGGGTGCAACGGGTCGGCGTTCTCGAACACCTGCTCGATCTGCATGCTCAACATACGCAGCACATGGCGTACTCCTTCGGCCCGCTCGGCATCGGCCACGTCGCGTTCGGGGTCAACCACATGGTCGACGGCCCCCTTGAGGTCAT
This sequence comes from uncultured Acidimicrobiales bacterium, assembly GCA_964529355.1. Lineage (GTDB taxonomy): Bacteria > Actinomycetota > Acidimicrobiia > Acidimicrobiales > SHLQ01 > CALLQB01. The sequence continues at coordinate 5,713 of CAZGVQ010000183.1, read as the reverse complement.
CGCAGAACCGATGCCAGCCATCTCGTAGCTCTTCACCAGCGCTCATCTCACCAGCACCCATCTCACCAACACCCATGTGTGTGCACCACCTTCGCTCTTCGAGACGAGGAATGCGTCTTCCCGAGAGTCATACCCTAGAAATGGATCATGGGAAATTCCGTATTGACCGCCGTCAAAGAGGTGGGGCCACTCATCGCAAGCAGGTCAGAGGAGATTGAACAGGCCCGTGGTCTACCACTTGACGTCGTCGAGATGATGAAGGCCACCGGCGTCTTCCGGATGTTTGTGCCCGATGAGTTGAACGGCCCTGGCGTCGCCGCCGAGGAGAGCCTCAGGGTGCTCGAGGAGATCGCGTACCACGATGGTGCAGCCGGTTGGTGCGCGATGATCAGCGGGACCACCTCGTTGTTGTCGTCGATGCTCCCCGACCCACACGCAAGCGACATTTTCGGGGGACTCGACTCGATCACCGGCGGGTTCGCGATGCCCAAAGGCAGAGCCCTCCCCGTCGACGGCGGGCTGCGGGTAACGGGCCGATGGGCATGGGGTTCCGGAACCCGCCACTGCACCTGGATTGCTGGCGGATGTCTCGTGGTCGACGAAGACGGCAAGCCCACTCCCCGAGCCGACGGTCTACTCAACCCCTTCGTGTTCTTCCACCCCAGCGACGTCGAGTTCATCGACAACTGGCACGTTTCCGGACTATCCGGAAGCGGCTCGGGCGACTATCAGGTAGCCGAGGCCTTCGTTCCTGAGGGACGCTGGGTCCAGATCGGCGTCGACAAGCCCGTCCGCGACAACCCATGGTCGCGTTGCTCGTTTTATGGCCTGCTCGCCTGTGGCGTGGCCTCCTGTGCCATCGGAATCGGTCGACGCGCAATCGACGAGCTCGTAGCAATGGCTGACACCAAGAAACCTCAGGGCAGCTCACGGTCGCTGGCCCAACGGCCACAGATACAGGCCGACGTTGCCATCGCCGAGTCCAAGCTTGCGGCCGCGAGGTCGTTCATGAGCACCGCCATCGCCGATTCATGGGAGACCGCCAGTGCGGGCGACATCCCCTCGGTCGAGCAGAAACGCCAGCTCCGCATGAGCGCCACCCATGCAACGCAGACCGCGGCCGAGGTGGCTGAACTCATGTACAAAGCCGGGGGCGGCGCTGCGGTGTACAAGGCCAGCGCGCTGCAACGCACGTTCCGCGATGCATTCGTGGCCACCCAGCACGCGATGGTGGCTCCCCGAACCTTTGAGCTACACGGTCGAATCCGGCTGGGCCTCGAGACCGACACCCGTCAGCTATGACCCGGACGTCCAGATCCGCGGCAACAAGTCGGTGCCCGGTCGATCGCCCGCCGACAGACCATGGTCGGCCATGATGCCGCTGAAATCGGGATCCATCCCTTCGGGGCGAGCGGCGATGCGTACGTCGTCGCCCAGCCACTTCGAGGTGAAGACCGACAGATCACGGTCGGGGTCGAGCTTTCCGGAGCCTCCATGCAGGATCCGACTGTTGAAGACCACACAATCGCCCGGTTCCATATCCCAACTCACAACGCCAAAGGACTCCGGATCAGCGTTGATATCGGGAATGTCGGCTTCGGCGGTGGCCGAAAAGTCGCTGCGGTCGACATCGGTCTTTCCGTCGGGGTTGAGTAGGCCAAAATCGTACTGATCAAAGGCGACCGAGCCGAGGTGCGAGCCCGGCACAAACGCCAGCGCGTTCTGGGCCTTCACCGGCACCAACGGCATCCAGACCGTGCAGGTGTCGTGCCCGGCGACCGACCAGTACGGCTCGTCCTGATGCCACGGTGTCTCGAACTGCGAGCCAGCTGAGCGCACGAATACCGCATCGAAGTAGAAGTGGATCGATGTGGAGCCAAGCATTCGCCCTGCGATCTCAGCGGCAGGCGAACCAAAGACAAACCGCTGGTACTCGGCAACGTTGTGCCAAGCCATGCTGTCCCAGAACATCGTGGCACCACGTGCATCTCGGTCCCAGATACGAGCCCGAGATGTGGGCGCCTCGAGGTGGGCCGTCAGGCCAGCGGTGAGCAGCTCGATCCAGTCGGGGTCGAACATTGCGGGGAGCATCACCACGCCGTCTCGCCGAAACGCGGCGACTTCCTGCCCGGATATCTCCGACGGTGATCTCGTATCGACCATTTCGAGAAGCTATCGCAAGGGACTAGGTTCGAGGTGATGTTGCACCTGCCCGGAAGCCCAGCCTGGCAGCGCGATGGCTCGCATTCTCCGGTGCTCGACTACCACCTCAGCATGCTGCTCGACACCGATCGGCTCGACTCCTACAAGCGAGCTATCGACGCTTCGGTGAAGCCCGGCGACGTGGTGGTCGACATCGGCTGTGGTACCGGCATCTTGTCGTTCATGGCGTGCGAGGCGGGCGCCAGGAAGGTGTACGCCATCGAAGGAGGGCCGGTCATCGAAGCCGCCCGCGAGCTGGCCATCGACAATGGGTTCGCCGATCGCATCGAGTTTCTCAGCGGTTGGTCGATCGATATGGGTATCCCTGAGCCCGCCGACGTGCTCATTACCGAAACCATCGGCAACGCCGGGCTCGACGAAGGGATCATTGCGTGGACTGCAGATGCTCGCGGGCGCCTTCTGCGGCCGGGCGCGACGCTGTTGCCACAGCGACTCCGGCTGTGGGTTGGCGCCGCCGAAGCATTCGATGATCACGCGCTGATCTCCGACTGGCGGATCACGGGGTTGCCCTACGACTATTCTTCCGCGCACCGACGCGCCGCCCGCACCCTGTGGTTCGCCGACATCACCCCAGGCAAACTCCTCGGCCAACCAGAACTGGCCGCCGACATCGACCTCATGACCGTTTCGAACGGCACCACCACCTCGGCGGGTCAGCTACAAGTTGATCGCGACGGCACCCTGCATGGCCTCGCGTGCTGGTTCGACTCGTTACTTTGCGCCGGTGTCACCGTTGACAACTCGCCGCCCCGAGCCGACTCGAGTTGGTCACAAGGGTTCCTTCCGTTGGCCGAACCCCGCGAGATCCGGGCCGGGGATCGGTTCCATTGGGAGTTGTCGGTCTCAGCAGACGGCGGGCACTGGACCTGGAGCATCGACGCACAATGAATCCAAATCTGATTTTGCACATCGGTAGGCAGAAGACTGGCACGACGGCGATTCAATCTCACCTCTCGCATTGGAGAGACGTGCTCGCAGATACGGGCATCTGGTATCCAGAGTCTCCGGGAGGCCAGATCGCTCATCACGACCTTGCACAAGCCATCGAGTCAAATGAGGTGCGAGGTAGCGGCTGGAAAGACATCGTCGACCAGACGCGAGAATCCACGACCGCATCGACCACCGTGCTCAGTAGTGAGGCGTTCCAGCGCACAGAAGCCGCACGCGTCGCTGAAGTCGTTTCGGGGCTGAGTGTGGAGGTCATCGTGTTTGTGCGGGAGCACTACCGGTCTGCGCAGTCGAGCTATTGCCAGGCCGTTCACGCTCGCCCGGTCACATTCGATTTCGATGCATTTCTTTCCCGCAAGCCGGTTCTTCTCTCCAACTTTCTCGAGAGCTGGACCACCGCCTTCGGAACAGAAGCTATTCGGGCACGTGCCTACCCTCCCGAGTCGGGCGATGTCCGGCTGGACTTCGCGGAGTTGGCTCGCCTGCCGAAGCTCGAACCATCAGAGCAGACGCTCTCGAACCCGAGTATCGGTGGGCCGTTACTCGAGTTCAAACTCACCCTGAACCGTATGGAACTGCCCGAGGCCGAGCTGAGAAGCTTCTATCGGTCCTTCGCCACACTCGCCTCGGAGAATCCAAGATACCGACAGCCCGCCGTCGCAAGCCCCGAGGGGCGGGAGCGTTACCTGATGGCGGTTGCCGAAGACCGCGAGCAACTAAAAGCGACCTTTGGCATCGCCCTACATCCGGTCGAAGGGCCGGCAGTTCACGACTTCGCCGCTGAAGGCTTCGCCGGTGAGGCCGGTCAGATCGCCGAACGGTGGAGCGTTGTCGCGCCAGCATCTTTCGCCAACCTTCAGCGGCTGGTACAGGCCGCAGCGAATCCACAACCGCCCTCGTGGACATCGGAGATGCAGGCCATTCTCGAGGCCGTCGGGTAGCGCGACTCAAACGCCTACCGGGCCTGCGCGTTTGAAAGGATCTTTGTCATCTGCTTGGCGAGGTTCGAATTTGTGGCGGGTTCGAACGACTCGTGGCCAAACCGGAGGTTCTCGCGACGAATCTCGCAGGTTACCTCAAGCATTCGAGAAAAGTCCTGACGTTCCATGTTGCGAAGGCGATCGATCTCGCCGAGCAGCGCATGCAGTCGATGGGCTGGGTCGACAATCTCGTCGTAGCTCTCGTCGATCACCGGGTCGAAGGTTTCAAAACCCATCTCGCGTACTCGTTTGAGAACGCCAGGGTTGCCTGCGACAAGAGCCACGTGGCCCAGCATGAAGGGTTTGAGCGACTTCTCGGTGAGTCGGTCGATGTGGCCCTGTGTCATCTCGGTCTCGGTGACAACGCTCACCGCAGTCCTGTAGTAGAGCGGGAGGTCAAGCTGCGCCCAGATTGGTCTTCCCCGGTCCTGGTTCACCGCATCGCTCGATGGTGTGATTGTGCAGTTGTCCAGCACGTTCGCGTGTGTGGCCTGCAGGAAGACCTCACCGTAGTCACGCTGGAACTCGTCAGAGCCGTACAGCCCGACAACCTGATTCTCGAACTTGGTGATGCTCTGTAGATCACCCTTCGTTGAGCCCATGGATACCAGGGCATCGGAGTGGCGCTTGTCGAGGAGGTGGGCAGCGATCAACAGGCGATGAGGGCGGGCCACGTTGTTCAAACACAAGAACCGCTTTTCGTGACGGTCGGATCGAAGCTTGTCCATCGTTTCGTCGGCCGAAAGTGCCATTCGACCGAACTTTGCCACGTCGGTCACGAAGGTGTTGAAGTACAACCACTGATGACTGGACTCGATCCCGTCTTCCGCGCGCCATGCCGCGAACGAAGCGGGAAACGCATGATTCGTCGTGGAGTGCACGACAGATCGCCGATCGATCCGATGGAGGTCGGCCCATTCGTGGAGCAGTCCTGAGAAGGGCACGTCGTGCCGGGGACCTTCGCGACTGTGGTCGACGATCAGCACGGCTTGCCCAGCCCGTAAACGCTCGATGTCCTCGGCATCTACTTCGGGAAACATCTCCCGTGGAGACTTGTCCCGCGAACGGTTCGGGTAGTCGGTGAATACGATGATCGCCTGCGTAGCGGCACCCAGCAGCACCGCATTCGCTTCGCCCGTTCTGAGGTGCTCCGCCATCGGGCATCGCTTCCCCGTCAGGTCGCGTACGAGTTCGTTCGAGTCTTTCGCGCCACTTTTCGGACTCACCGCAGCCTGGCCCGCGCCTCACGCTTCGCCGCCGACAATGTCACCCGTTCGGGACGTTCCTTGTAGAAATCGTCGAGCGGAAAGCAGCCCGAGATGAGGCCTGCCCGCGGCGCGGTGGTGCAGTCGCTGAAGGTTCGACACAGGAGCCGTCGTTCCAGTTCGGCACCGCCGAGAACTCTGGCCGGGAGGTCGGGCATCGAGAGCGCCATCCGGCCGAGGCCGATCATCGACGCACCGTTGTCGGCCACCACCCCACGGGCCACCGCGGGCAACCACTCCTGAAGATAGGAGTAGCCGGTTCCGACAACCGTGAGCAGGGGATGAGCGTTGGTCACT
>CAZGVQ010000182.1:0-7248 GCA_964529355.1 uncultured Acidimicrobiales bacterium | reverse complement strand
GAACGGAATCTTGCAGGGATGGAATGCCTTCTCCGCAAGACGGAGCATGACAATGGAATCCTTACCACCACTGAACATGAGGGCAGGACGCTCGAATTCGGAGGCTACTTCACGGAAAATGTGAATTGACTCGGCTTCGAGTTCTCGGAGGTGTGAAAGTTCATAGGACATAAAGCATCAATGGTTGAGATCGGCAGTCGATACTAGAACCTGAGGACTTACCCCAGGAGTAGTTGAGATGACCATTCTTCCCCAAGATCACGCCGAAGCCACGCGAATCGCGACATTAGCTGGTGAACTATTGATGAAAGTTCGCGAGGACCTTGTCGCCAAGGGCGTCGAAGGCAAGGAGATGAAGGACGAAGGCGACCGCCAGGCCCATGAATTGATCATGCGCGAACTGACCGCTTCGATGCCGAACGACGCGATTCTCTCCGAAGAAGGCAAGGACGATCACGCCCGACTGACGGCCGAGCGCACCTGGATTGTCGACCCGCTCGACGGCACCCGCGAATTCTCCGAGCCTCCCCGCGACGACTGGGCGGTTCACGTCGCACTCGTCATTGGTGGAAAGGCCGTCGCCGGCGCAGTGGCTCTGCCCGGTGCAGGACTCACCCTCAACACCGGCGAGCCCCTTCCCGAACTGGCCCCGATGCCTGACGTTCCTCGCATGCTGGTGAGCCGCACCCGGCCTCCGGCAGCGGCAACCCATGTGGCTGACGCCATCGGTGCCGAACTGGTTCCGATGGGTTCCGCCGGCGCCAAGGCTATGGCCGTGGTCCGTGGCCTCGCCGACATCTACGCCCACTCTGGCGGCCAGTACGAGTGGGATTCGTGTGCACCGGTTGCGGTTGCTGAAAAGGCCGGCCTTCACGTGTCGCGCATTGATGGCAGCCCGATGGTCTACAACAACGAAGACCCCTACATGCCCGACCTGTTGATCTGTCGCAAAGAGCTGGCCGAAGCAGCGTTGGCATCGCTGGCCAGCTTCGAAGGCTGAGACATCGTCATCCGGTGATCCGACTCTTCGGAAGATCATGAATCGACAGTCGCGGGTCACCGCGCTCTGTTCGGTCTTCTTCGTCGTGCTGCTTGCCGGCGCGTTGTTTGCCGTGCGTGGAAATCAACCGGTCGACGACGTGCTACTCGCCGGCGAATCCAGCGAATCCGAAGTCATCGACCCCGAAGTCATCGAAACCAGCGCAGATGATGCGACGACCACCACGTCGCCCGATCCGGCACCGCCGGTTTCGGCACCGTCGGTTTCGACGACCGGTCCCATCGTCGGGGATGAAACACCTACCGACTCAGACACCGAATCGGGCGGGTTTGTCCTGGACTTCCCCGATGACGTTGAGTTTCCCGCAACCGACACAGACGCAGAAACAGCCACAGACACAGACGCCACGTCGACCTCCAGTTCGACCTCGACTTCGACCAGCACGACAACCAGCACCACCACAACCATCGCTCCACCCCAGGTCGACGACGGATTCGAGCAGCAGGTGCTCCTCCAGGAAGGGTGGGCCGCGTTCGGAACGGCGAACGCCGAACCAGCGCTGCTTCAGGTGGGCGACGACGGAGCTAGGGCACTCGCCGCCGCCATCGCCACGCTCGGCGACCCCACCGGCGACACGGGACTTCTTGAGGACGACGACTGCTCCGCACTGCGGGTGCGGCGCGTAAGGTTTGGCGGGCTCGAGTTGGTCCTGGCCGAGCGAATCGAAGACGTGATCACCTTCCAGCAGTGGTACGTCGACGGAGATCTCCCAGGTGGTGTGCCGCTCGAAATTGAAGATGGCCTCACCCCGGGACTCTCGGTTGAGGATCTGTTGGCCATCGACGTGCTGATGGTTGTGTTCGGCGACGACGATGGCTCGGGCGGCTCGTTCAAGATGCCGGGCGACACCAGCAACTCCCCGGTGTGGGGCCTTACCACTGGCACCGCGCCGGGCGACACGGTCACCGCAGTCTGGTCGGGCACGGAGTGCCGCAGACTATGAGAGCCTGAGCAGGATGTCTTCGGCACCCAAGTTTCGTCCCGTCTGCGGATCACTCGCCTACATCTGGAACCGCGAAACCGACACGGTGCTGATGATCCGACGGAACGCCCGCCCCGACGACGACCACTTCGGCAAGGTCAACGGGCTTGGCGGCAAGCTGGAACCCGACGAAGACGTCGTCGAGAACGTCCGCCGCGAACTGCGCGAGGAAGCCGGCATCGAGCTCACCTCGTTGTCGTTGCGGGGCACCATCACCTGGACCAACTTCGGCCCAAATGATGAGGACTGGCTCGGTTTCATCTTTCTCGTCGACGGCTGGGACGGCACCCCGCCCACCTCGAATGACGAGGGCGACCTCGAATGGGTGGACCGGTCGCTTCTTCTCGCAGCCTGCAATGACGACGCATCGGCGATGAAACAGCTGCCGATGTGGGCCGGCGACCGCCACTTCGTTCCCCTGGTGTTCGACGACGACCCACGCGCCTTTCACGGCACGATGCCCTACGCCGGCAATCACCCAAAATCCTGGACCTACCACCGCCTCTAACCCCGAAATTTTCGCGCTTAACCACCTCTGTTGTGGTCAGGCGCGATCAAAACGGTGTTTGGTCACTTGACTGTGGATATTGGGGCGTTCGACGTCATGATTGGTGGGTGACCACAACTCCCCCTCAGGCGGACCCCAACTCCGCCGCCGATCTGGCCTTTGGCTCCTTCAGCGAAGATCCTCCGTGGATTGTCGACCCTGACAATCTTCGTTGGACGAAGGGCCTCGACACCGTCCGATCCGTCGTCCGACGCCAGGTTCCCGAGCTCATCAAGCCCCGCCGCGTGCCGTCGGGCACCCGGGTATTCAAGGTCGTGAAGGAGCTCGGCACCGCAATCGGTCTCTGGTCGATCGGCGGACGCCGCAAGGACCAACACACCTCTCGCGCCGATCTGTCGCTGCGCCTCCGCAAAGCGGCCGAAGAGTTGGGCCCCACCTACATCAAGCTCGGCCAGATCATCTCCAGCGGCCAGGGCATCTTCCCCGACGAACTCGTGGCCGAGTTCACCAAGTGCCGCGACCAGGTGCCCGCCGAATCCTTCGAAGTTGTCCGCGAGGTCATCGAAGATGAGCTCGGGCAAACCATCGAAGAGGCGTTTGCCACGTTCGACCGAGCACCTCTGGCCGCCGCATCGATCGCCCAGGTGCACCTCGCGACGCTGCACGACGGTCAGGAAGTGGTGGTCAAGGTGCAGCGCCCCACCGTGGCCGAGTTCGTGCACAAAGACCTCAGCGTCATGGCGTGGCTCGCCCCATTCCTGATCGGCCGAATCCCCGTGGCCGCGCTGGCCAACCCGCCGGCACTGGTCGAGGTGTTCGCCCACACCATCAGCGAGGAACTCGACTTCCGACTCGAAGCCCAGAACATGATGGATGTGGCGCATTCGTTCGCCCAGCTCGATCAGAAGGGGTTCGTGGTTCCTCGCCCCCACCCGACTCTCGTGACCCGACGAGTCCTGGTGATGGAGCGCCTGCGGGGGTACCAGTTCGACGACATCGCCGGAATCGCCGAAGCCGGCATCGACACCCATGAGATCATCCGCACCGGCATGGTGGGCTTCATGGAGGGCGCGATGATCAACGGCATCTTCCATGGTGACCTGCACGGCGGCAACCTGTTTGTGATGGAGGATGGTCGCACGGCGCTGTTCGACTTCGGAATCACCGCCCGCATGAGCGACTTTCACCGCAAAGCGTTTCTGAAGCTCCTCATGGCCGGCACCACCGGCAACCCCGTGGCCCAGCTGGCGGCGCTGCGCGACCTCGGCGCCCTGCCACCCGATACCGACCTCGAAGCCGTGGTGGCCGACCTGGGCCTCGAAGGAATACCGGTTGACCCAACCACCCTCAGCGCCGAGGAGTTGGTGAGCGAGCTCCAGCGGGTCGTGAAGCTGCTGCTCGGGTACGGCGCCCGGATGCCCAAAGAGCTGATGTTGTTCGTCAAGAACATGGTGTTTCTCGACGGAGCCATCGCCACCCTGGCCCCCGACATCGACCTCTTCGCCGAGATCGCCAATATCGCGATGCACTTCGCGAAGACCCACGGCAACCGCATCGCGGATGAGATCGGCTTTGACGAAGACAGCTTCGAGGTCGATATGGATGGCATCAAAGATGCCTTTGGCGTCGACCGCGGTGTCGACACGCTCACCTACAACGACCTGCAGGACCGCCGCGAACTCATCAAGAAGCGCCTCCGCCACTAGCGCGTCCGCGACAGTCCTTCCGGCCGGTGGCGGTAGTGGCACTGGTACACTCGACAGCCCATGGACGCTCCGAATCCTTTCGAACTCTTCGACGATGAGATCGACCCATCGCTGCGAAATCAGATCCTCCGCTACCACATGTCCTCGGTGCTCTCCGACAAGGAGCGGGCGCGGCTCTTCGGGTTACACGAGACCTGCAGAATTCGCGAACACGCCAAGATCATCTGGCCCGAGAACCTGAAATGCGGCGACAACGTCTGGATCGGAGAGGGTGCGATCCTCGACGCTTCCGGGGGCCTCGAGATCGGCTCGCACACCTCCATTGGCCTCGGCGTCTTCATCTGGACCCACAGCAGCCACAAGCAGAACCGCAAAATGGCCAACGTCCAGAACAGTCCCGACATCGTCCGCAAGCCCACCAAGATCGGCAACGGTGTGTTCATCGCCGGGCCATCGGTGGTGCTGGCGGGAACCACGATTGGCGACAAAGCCATCATTTCTCCCATGTCGCTCGTCGACCGCGACGTCGAAGAGGGCGAGGTGTTTTCGACGGTGCGCAACACCAACAAAGACATCAAAGGGCTCCGCGCCGAGATTCGGGATCTCACCAAGCGACTCGACGCGCTCGAAGGCAACTAGCCCGCCCGCTCTCTCCCCGACATACCCTTCTGCGAGAAGGTTTCGTACTATTGCTTTGGTGCGACTCGTCATTGCCAAGTGCACCGTCGACTACGACGGGCGGCTCACTGCTCACCTCCCCAGTGCAAAGCGGGTGATCATGGTGAAGGCCGATGGCTGCGTCGCCATTCATGCCGACGGCGGCGCATACAAGCCCCTCAACTGGATGAACGCCCCGAATCGGCTGGTCATCGAGGACGATGTATGGACCGTCACCAGCCCAAAGGGCGAGAAACTCACCATCACGATCCACGAGCTCTACGACGACATCAGCCATGAGCTGGGAGTCGACCCGGGCCTTCAGAAAGACGGCGTCGAAGCCCACCTGCAAGAGCTGCTGGCCGCAAACCCCGAAGTGTTGGGCGATGGCTACCGACTGGTGCGTCGCGAGTTCCCCACCGACATCGGCCCGGTCGACCTCCTTATCCGTACCCCTGACGGCATCGCGGTGGCTGTTGAGATCAAGCGTCGGGGCGAGATCGACGGCGTCGAGCAGCTCACCCGGTATCTCGACTTCCTCAACCGTGATCCGCAACTCCGGCCAGTGAAGGGCATGTTCGTCGCCCAGGAGATCAAGCCACAGGCCAAAGTACTGGCCACCGATCGTGATATCTCGTGGCAAGTCGTCGACTACGACGAGCTCCGAGGCATCGAGTCCAACGAGTTGAAGCTGTTCTAGATGAGCGGCGACCGGCGGGAAACCTGGATTCCAAAGAGTGCCAAGTGGTCGCTCGGTGGAGTCCTTGCGCTGGTGCTGCTGTGGCTGGGCGGCTGGGTTGTTGACGGAGTTTTGTTGGGCGGCGACGGAGTACCTCGCGGTGTCGAACTGGCCGTCCCCGATGGCGTCGGCATCAACGGGTCGATGGGTGGATTCTCCGACGCCCAGGTTTCCGACCGGGTCGACGAGCTGGCGACGGAGTACTCAGAACTCCAAGTTGATGTGCGGGTCGCCGATGACGGAGTACCCGTTGGATTTGCCGACCTCGGACTCAACGTCGACACCGCAGCCACCACCGATGCGGTGTTGGCGGTGCGACGCAGCGGACCAATCGGATGGGCCCAAGGCTGGCTGTCGACGGTCAGCGTCTCGCCCCGCTTCAACTTCGATATCGATGCCGCACGCACAACCCTTATCGACAACGCCCCAATCGGCGAGCCGCCCGTCGAACCATTCATGGCGCTGGTCGACGATACCTTCGAGCTCGAGCCCGGAGTTCCGGGCACCGCGTTCGATGTCGATCAGGCGGTGATGACCCTTGAGGACAACCTCGGCGCCACCGACTTATCGGTCGAGATCGAGCCCGTGCCGCTCGATCCCTCACGCTCGGACGCCGAAATTCTCGAGTTCGTACAGATCGCCAACGCCATCACCACCCAGCCGCTTCGGGTGACCCTGGAAGGTGAGTCGTTCAGCATCGAGCCCGAAACCCTCCGCTCCTGGCTCGACCTTGAGACGCGGGTCGGTCGCCCGAGCTTCACCATCAACGAGACCGACGTGACCAACACGCTGAAGTTTGCCTTCGCCGGCGTCGGCGGTGGCGGCACGGACGCGACGGTCACGGTGGTCGACGACGTCCCGACGGTCGTGCCTGGCATTCCCGGAACCGCATGTTGCGACGACGGAAGTCCCCAGCGGATTCTCGATGCGATGGTCGCCGGCCAGGCGACGGTGAACCTGGCATTGGGGGAAGCCGGACTCGATAGAGACGAAGACTTCCTCGAAGATCTCGGAATCGTCGAGGTGGTGGGTGAATTCACCACCAGTTACACCCCGGGCCAGGCTCGGGTCATCAACATTCAGCGCATCGCCGAACTGACCCAGGGCGTCATCATCGCCCCCGGCGATACCTTCTCGGTCAACGACCACGTGGGTCGCCGCACCCGCGCCAAAGGGTTCGTGCCGGCCGGGGTGATCCAGGACGGCGTGTTCCAGGATGACATCGGCGGAGGCATCTCGCAGTTCGCCACCACGCTGTTCAACGCGGCGTTCTTCGCCGGACTCGACTTCGCCGAGTACCGGGCGCACTCGATCTTCATCAGCCGATACCCCTACGGACGCGAGGCCACGCTGGCGTTCGGCGCGATCGACCTGGCCATCACCAACGACACGCCGCATGGCGTGCTGGTATGGCCGACCACCGATTCCAACAGCATCACGGTGAAGCTGTACAGCACCAAATTCGCCACGGGCGAGCAGACCGGTCAATGGACCGGCGCGGTCGAGGTGGCATGCACCCGGGTGAATACCCAACGGACCCGCACCTACGAGGACGGCCGCGAGCCGGTGGTCGACGTGGTCTTCGCGGTGTATCGA
>CAZGVQ010000181.1:3188-7263 GCA_964529355.1 uncultured Acidimicrobiales bacterium | reverse complement strand
GAGCTCGAGCTGTCCACGGAGGATTGAGCGGCCGCTGTGGGCTCGGTTGCCGTCGTCGGGTTCGATGCTTATGTCGACCACGGGGAGCGCCGCTGGATCGACCGATGCCGGGACATCGATACAAGTGTCGCCGTCGACGTTGCCGACCCAGACCATTTCCTCAACGTTGACGTCGACGAGCCACACCGAGAACGCTGCACCATCGATGCTCGGGAGGCGATCGACCTCGATTTCAAGGCACCGCACCTCGTCGTCTTCAACCCAGCCGGCGTGTCCGGTGCTCTCGACGCCCAGAGCATCGAAACCCGGTCCGTCCCCATGCTTCAGCGCTACTTCGACCAAGGGATCGGGAAGGTCGTCCGATGAGGTCAGCGCAATACCGCCAAAGACCAGGACAATGACCGCAGCAGCCGCAACGAGGGCCGGACCAGCCAGCCGCCACGGCCCCCTGAGGACGTTGTCATCGGGCAGGTCGGCATCGATGGCATCCCACACGGCGGCAGGCGGCGACTCGAGATGGGAGTCAGCCGGAGTAACCGTGTTCGCGAAGGTCCGAAGTTCGTCAAACGATGCAAGCTCTTCTGGGGAGAGATCGGGGGAGTCAGACATCGGGTGTCTCCAGGTGATGCCGAAGGCGTTGCAAGCCTCGACGGATATCGCTCTTCACCGTACCGAGTGGCAGGTTGCACCGGTCGGCGATCTGTTGGTGCGTGAGATCTTGGTAAAAGGCGAGTTCGAGTACTTGGCGGGCTCGCGGTGAAAGGGTGGTCAGCGCGTCGGCGAGCAACATGCGGTCGGCCATCCCGTCGATGGCCGGGGTCGAGGAGGCCCCGTCGCTTTCCGGGAGCAGCTCGGTTTCGGTGACGCGACGAGTGCTGCGACGGTGCGCATCGATGACTTTGTTCTTTGCGATCCCGATGAGCCAGCCCGCCAGCGCGCCTCGCTCGGGGTCGAACCGTTCACGGGCCTTCCAAGCCGCCAGAAAGACCTCCTGGGTTACCTCCGCACCAACCTCGGGTCCCAAGGCGCGTTTGCAGAAGGTGAACACCAGCGCCCCGTGCTCGTCGTAGGCCTCTCGTAGCGCGGTGTCGTCTCCCTGCGCGAATTGAGCAGCGACGCCGCTCGGCCGCTCGTTGGGAGAAAGATCCACGGCTGCATGGTATCTCGGGCGTCGAAGAACCAATTCGCTGATCACCGGTTCATCCGGAGGTGGGGTGCGTTGGTCGGACGACGCTCCATTACCCGGTTCTTCGTCTCGGGCTACCGGTTTGGATGCACCGGTGAGGAGCTATTTGTCAGCGGCTGCGGATGAGTTCGCTGACCTCGAACGCGAGGTCGAGTGCCTGGCTCGCGTTGAGCCGGGGGTCGCACATCGTTTCGTAGCGCTCGCTGAGTTGGCTGTCGCTGCCAACATTGCCGCCCAGACACTCGGTGACGTCCTCGCCGGTGAGCTCGAGATGGATCCCGCCCGCTGTGGTGCCGGCCTCTCGATGGGCCTCGAAGAATCCGTCGATCTCTTTGAGGATCGAATCGAAGTGTCGGGTCTTGTGCCCATTGGCGGTGTAGGTATTGCCGTGCATCGGGTCGGTAACCCATACCACCGGATGCTCCGAGTCCTTTACGGCACTGAGGAGCGGTGGCAGCGTGTCGAGGACCTTGTCAGCCCCAACACGGGTGATGAGGGTAAGGCGCCCCGGGATGCGATCGGGATTGAGTAGCTCGCAGATCTGACGAACGTCGTCGGGCGTTGCGGTTGGGCCGATCTTGCATCCAAGTGGATTTGAGACACCTCGGAGGAACTCCATATGGGCGCCGTCGAGCTGGCGGGTGCGCTCGCCGATCCAGAGCATGTGGGCCGAGCAGTCGTACCATTCGCCGGTTAGCGAGTCCTGACGCGTGAGCGCTTCTTCGTAGGGGAGCACCAGCGCTTCGTGGCTGGTGAAGAAGTCGACGACGTGCAGCGTTTCTTCGTCGGCGGTGGAGACTCCGCAGGCCGACATGAACCGCAGTGCCCGTTGGATTTCTTCGGTGAGTTCGAGGTAGCGCTTTCCGGCGTCGCTGGCGGCCGCGTGTTGCTGGTTCCACGACTGCACCTGGTTGAGGTCGGCGTATCCGCCCTTGGTGAAGGCTCGCAGGAGGTTGAGTGTGGCTGCCGAGGTGTTGTAGGCGTCCATCAACCGATTCGGATCGGCGCGGCGCTCGCCTTCGGAGAACCCGATGTCGTTGACCATATGGCCACGAAACGAGGGAAGTTCGGTGCCGTCTTTAGATTCGGTGTCGCTCGAACGGGGCTTCGCGAACTGGCCAGCGATTCGCCCGACCTTCACGGTGGGTACGCCCGCGCCGTAGGTAAGCACCACGGCCATCTGAAGAATGACTTTGAGGCGGTCGCGAATCGAGTCGGCCGAGCTCTCGAATGATTCAGCGCAGTCGCCGGCCTGAAGCAGGAAGCCATCGCCCCGAGACACGCACGCAAGCTCTTCAAGCAGGGTGCGAGCTTCGCCGGCGAAGACCAGGGGTGGACGGTCGCCAAGGCGTTTGGTGACTTCGTCGAGCGCGGAAGGGTCTCCATAGGTTGGCTGCTGGAGTGCTTCGAGGTTTCGCCAGCTGGTCGGAGTCCAAGTCATACCTTCAAGACTAGGACGCGCAACACACGTAGCCGCAAGCGGATTACCGGTGGAAGAGCCCCAAAACCACAAGAAGACCCGGACCGATTGGCCCGGGCCTGCTTGTTCGAATCGTTCTACGCGGCGTCGCTTTGCTGGCTTGCCTGGTCTCGCACGGTGTTTACCGCACGCTTGACCAGTCGGCGAGCGGCTTCGGCGGTAACACCGAGCTCTTCGCCGACCTCGCGGTAACTGCGCTTGCGGCCATCGCCGAGTCCAAATCGCTGTTCGACGGCGTATCGGGCACGATCGTCAAGTACATCGAGAAGTCCGGTAACCATCTGCTCTTCGGCCCGGGCCATGACCTCGGCTTCGGGGCCGGGGGTGGAGTCGGGAAGAAGATCGACCAGCTCGTTGCTGTCATCGTCGCCGATGGTGCGGTCGAGCGAGGTCGGCGTGGTGAGCCGGTGAAGACGTGCATGTTCGTCGTCGAGTTCGTCGCCGTCGCCCGAAACCTGACGAAGCGCAGCGCGGAGGCTGGCCGAGCGGTCGCCGGGGAGACGTACGAGGCTGGCCTTCTGGTCGAGCGCCCGGCCGATGGCCTGGCGGATCCAGAAGGTGGCATAGGTGCTGAACTTGAAGCCCTTACGCCAGTCGAACTTGTCGACGGCGTGCTCGAGGCCGAGGTTGCCTTCCTGGATCAGGTCGAGCAGCTCCATGCCGGGGGGTAGGGGGTAGCGGCGGGCAACGCTGACCACGAGCCGAAGGTTGGCTCGGATGAACCGATCTTTCGCAATGGCAGCCTTGCGGATGGCGCGATCCAGCTCTATGCCAGTCTCGCCTTCTTCTTTCTTGGCGCGCGCTTCGGCGCCAGCTTCGATGATCTTGGACAGCATTCGCTCTTCCTCGGCATTGAGGAGAGAGACCGCGCCAATCTCGTTGAGGTATTGACCTACTGAATCACTCATAAAGTTCTTCTATCTGACCAACGCCGGGGGCAACCGACGCCGATGGGGAATTCCCGCCTGTATGCCAGGCGGTACGGGTAGCTTCTCGATATAACAACATGCACCCCGGCCTGTCTTTCCAGTTCCTAGTGAAATCAGTCACCGGTAAAAGTGTCCGAAAGGCAAACAAACCGCTTTTCCATAACGGAGATAGCAGGAAATTTGGCCTAAAGGCACTGATTCCGATGACCCATGACTCATCACGGGCCTATCGACAGGTTCTCCACCCGGCTGAAGCATTTCACGGAAAGAATCCCAACTCAAGCATTTCGCGACACTTTCTGTGGTTGAGCACGCGCGAACCGCGCGGGCTCTTTGGTCGTTCGCTGCCTCTTTGGTCGTTCGCTCCCTGCGGTTGCTCTCTCTGCGCTTCGCTATGTCCCGTCGCGCTCTTGTCGTCCTCCGCCTGCTCCGGACGACCGGGATCGTTTCTTTGGTCGGCGAGTTGCGTAGCAACTCGGT
>CAZGVQ010000181.1:0-3088 GCA_964529355.1 uncultured Acidimicrobiales bacterium | reverse complement strand
AACTCGGTTAGGGCTTCGGCCCGTCAGGGTCGAAACCGGCGTGCTCCGGACGACCGGGATCGTTTCTTTGGTCGGCGAGTTGCGTAGCAACTCGGTTAGGGCTTCGGCCCGTCAGGGTCGAAACCGGCGTGCTCCGGACGACCTGAACCGCTGGGTGTTGTGCCGGTTTATTCTTCGAGGAAGGCTGGGACTACGAGGTATCTGGGTTCTTCGCCGGTGTTGTCGATGATTCGGAGCCAGAGTTCGGGGGCGTCGGGGAGAGGTTGGGCCGAACCGGCTTCGCCAACAGTGGTCTGCACCAGATCGCGTCCATCCCAGGAGAATCCGCCTGGACCGGTTGCGGCGACCGTGTCGGTCCAGCGACGCATGCTGACGCCGTCGTCTTCGAACACTCCGGATTTCACGCGGATGTTGTCGGTCACCGAGAGCCCGCCATGGGGAGCGATCCACGCAATCGGGGCGTTCCGGAAGTCGCGCACCATTAGTAGTGGATAGTTTGTGCCGGCACCGCTGCCCCTGATCGTCAAACCTTCGGTCTCTGGTTGATCCGGATCGAGTTGCAAGAACCACTGCGCGCCGTCTTCGTCAGCGGTCGCATCGGTGAACGCCAACGCGTTGCTTGCCGGCGCCGCCTCTGGCGGGGGCGACGGGATTGTTGATGTCGATGGAGATGTCGATGTGGTCGTCGCCGCTGCGGCCGTGGTCGGTGGAGTTACGGGGCTAGCCGGCGGTGGCGCTGCGGCTGTTACGACGCTCCTCGATGGCCCCCACTTGAGCGCAGCGATCACGCCGACGACCGACCCGAGGCATGCCGCGACGAGCGCGACGGTGCCGAGCATCATCACGATGGAACGCCGTGAGTTCGGTGGGGTACGAATCGGTGATTGTTCCTGCAGAGGCACATCAATGAATCGACCTTCCGTAACCCCTACTAAAGGGGAAATCGAACGATTCGCGTCGCGCCCGCGAAGAGTTGCCGCCATAGTTTTTCTTCCGCCGTGTCTAGAAAATCAACCACAGCTTAGAGGCGCGACCGCCGACCGAACTGTCACCTAGGGCACAAGTGTGACCGACGACCTATTTGCTGAGGCGGCGCAAGGTGTCGCTTTGCTGAATCGGTTTTTCAACCAGGTGGTGCAGTCCATAGGCAAGGAGCACCGTTGCCAGGCTGATCACGACGAACTGAGCAAAGATGTTGGGTTCGATCTGGTTGTTTTCGAGATAGTTCAGATACGCCCGGTTGATCACCTGGTGCCACAGGTAGATGCCGAACGAGATGGTGCCGAGCCAGACCATCATGGGGTGGCGAAGTGGCGTGAGTACCCAACTGCGGGTTCGCTCGACGGCAAGAACCAGCGGCACCAAGATGAGGAACGCAGCGATGGGGTTGAACAGCGCCAGGAGTTGCGCCGAGTCTGGTTCGACAGGTGCGAGACGAAGCGGCAGTCCGATATGCGCGGTGAGGAAAAACGCGGCGAAGGCCAGAGCCCAGGAAAGAAGCGGTCGATCGCGCAGCACCGCCAGAAACGGCGGAAGTTCTCCGCCGCGCTCGACCTGCACACGAAGCACGGCCAACAGCATGCCCAGACCAAACCAGTCCGCGTAGGCCGGAATCCACTGCGCCACGGCGTGGGTGGGGAAGTCGAGTGCGTAGCCGATCGATCGATACACGGGGCCGATAGCGACAATCCCTGCCACCCAAAGAAACTCGTTGCGAAATTTCTGCTCGGGCGTGGTGGGCGAACCAACCCGCCGGATGAGCCAGGCGATTACCGGGAGCAGAATGTAGAACGACATTTCCAATGAGAGGGTCCATGCCACTTCGAGACCATCGAAGACTTGTTCGCCGCCGAAAAGGTAGTTACCGAGCAGCAGGGAGTGCGTGAGTAGTTCCTCGGCATCATCGGGTCGTCCGATGTCAAAGAACACCACCTGGACGAAGTACACCACCCAGTAGGCGGGGAAGATACGCAGAAATCGTCGCCACCAGAATCCTTGGAACGACAACACCGGCTTGTCGTCGAGGTTTGCGCGGACGAATGGCAGGTACAACAAGCAGCCTGACAGGACGAGGAACTGCGCCACGCCCAGGTTGCCGAGCCGGTTCGTGTACGGGCCGATCACGCTTTCGGCGTGGAAGTCGTTGCTGCTGAGAACGTGAAACACGAGCACCGCCGAGGCAGCTAAGGCTCTGATTCCGTCGAGTCCTTCTATGCGGCCGAACCGCGACGGGCCTACCGAGATCGATGTTGCGGTGCGTGCCGGTGACCCCGCAGACGAAATTCGCTGTCCTTGGCCGATGTCGGTTGTCGCGCTAGCCACGGGCACCCAACAGAGGTGTAACGATGACGTTGTCCCAGGCGACCTCAGCCGCGGTGGCTCCCGCTGCGGTAAGGCCTATTGCGGTCGCTCCCTGGTGGGTGTTGTCGGTGACGCTTGCCCTCTCCTCGCCGTTGAGGCCCAGGGTTATCTGGTCGCCGTCGAAGGTGACCGAGATTGTCACGCCGTCATCGGAGGACGCCAGGCCCATGTTGGTGACATCGGTTGCGATTCCGTCGACCACCTTGCGAAGGTTCCACGTGGCCGAGTTCGGGACGGCTACCAACATCCAGTAGTTGGAGGAGTCCACCAACCGGAACACGATGCCTGAACCTGCTCGAGCATGAACGAAGGTTGTGAGCATCGTCCCGTTGATCACGCCGGAGTCGACCGCCGCGATCGACCGGACCTCAGGCGCCCGGACCAGCCGAGCCTCGCCATCTTCGATGTCCCATTGTCCGGTGAGCTCTCCCCAGTTGCGCCCGTTGTCGGTCTCGCCCAACCCGGTCGAGTCGCCGTCTTTGAAGGTCTCGATGATGCCGGGACCCGTGACTTCCAGATCGCCTTCGGGTTCTAGTGGTGAAAGCGTCGGTCGGTCGGCCGGGTCGACCTGGGTGAGTGCTGGCTCTTCGTCGAAACTCGAGCGGCCGAACAACAACACGACAGCGAAGGCGAGGAGACCGGTGATAAGGAGAAGCGGCACGATCGAAGCAAGCGAGATTGACGAACGCTCCGAGTCCTCGGCCTCATCGGTGTCCTCAAGAGGCTC
>CAZGVQ010000180.1:0-7263 GCA_964529355.1 uncultured Acidimicrobiales bacterium | reverse complement strand
GTGCCCCCGGCAGGAATCGAACCTGCGCACACGGTTTAGGAAACCGATGCTCTATCCCCTGAGCTACGGGGGCGGGACTGTGACTCTACCCTCGACATTTCACGCGCCACTTGATCGGATGGTAGCCCGATCTGAAATCAACCGTGCCATCGGTGCCGGGAGCGGCAAGTAGGTGTGCTCGGCTAGTCCCCGGCGGGCGGGTAAGTCTCGTCGTAGAGATCTTCGAGAAGCCTGCCTTCGTAGCTCCAGTGCTTCTGAGGCGCTACGTACGAACTGGCATCGAGGACGATCATCGTGGCGTGTGAGATTGCGATGACGTCGCCCTCAAACTCGACCTTCTTCGGCTCGACAACCTTGACCTTGACTTCCGGGTCTCGAACGAACGAGTCTGCGCTGTCGACCAGGTCGATCTCTTCGCCCTCGCCCAGTTCGTCGGCAAACGAGGTATAGATGATCGGCCGGTCCTTCTTGTCGATAAGCGGAACAAGGTCCCGCAGCTGCTTCCGGGTTTGTTCGACACAAATCAGATGTCACCTATCCGTGCAGCAGACCCACCTGTCTCAACGTGAGAATCAGTTATTCGTCGGAAACCCTAGGTTGACCGAGCTGGTCGATGGGTCGGGCCAACGAGACGTCATGACCTTCGGCCGGGTGTAGAAGCGAAGTCCTTCCGGGCCGTACATCGTCGAATCTCCGAAGAAGCTGTCGTTCCACCCGCCGAAGCTGTGGTAGCCGACGGGCACCGGAACCGGCACGTTGATGCCTACCATGCCCGCTTCGACCTCTTGCTGGAAGCGCCGCGCTGCGCCTCCATCGCGGGTGAAAAGCGCGGTGCCGTTGCCCCACGCGTTGGCCTCAATCAGTTCGAGAGCTTCGTCAAAGGTCTCGACCCGAACGACCGACAGCACGGGCCCGAAGATCTCGTCGGTGTACACCGACATGTCGGTGGTGACCTGGTCGATAAGCGTTGCGCCCAGGAAGAAGCCGTCGCCGTCGAACGAACGCTCCCGTCCGTCGACGACCAGCGTTGCGCCAGCGTCTGCGCCAGCCTGCACATAGTCGGCCACGCGGTCGCGATGCTCGCGGGTAATCAGCGGACCCATGTCGGAGGTGTCATTGGTTCCGGGACCGATGACCAGCCGGTTTGTGCGCTCCTTGATCGCTTCGACGAGAGGGTCGGCCGCCGCCCCTACGGCAACGATCACCGACACCGCCATACATCGCTCGCCCGCCGACCCGTAGCCCGCGGAAACCGCGGCGTCCGCCGCCATGTCGATGTCGGCATCGGGGAGCACGACCATATGGTTCTTCGCTCCGGCGAGCGCCTGAACGCGCTTTCCCTGTGCCGCTCCGGTTTCGTAGATGTACTTGGCTATTGGCGTGGACCCCACGAAGCTCACGGCTCGCACCAGGTCGTGATGCAAGAGGGCGTCGACGGCTTCTTTGTCGCCGTTGACGACGTTGAGGAGCCCATCGGGGAAGCCCGCCTCATGAAAGAGTTCGGCAATGAACATGGGCGTCGAAGGGTCTCGTTCCGAAGGCTTCAGCACGAATGCATTTCCAGCGATGATCGCGTTGGGAATCGTCCAGAGCGGAATCATCGCCGGGAAGTTAAAGGGGGTGATGCCCGCGACGACACCAAGCGGTTGACGGATCGTCGAGACATCGATTCCCGTCGATGCGTTGGTGCTCAAGGAGCCTTTCAATACCTCTGCTGCGCCGCATGCAAACTCGATATTCTCGATGCCGCGGGCAATCTCGCCGGCGGAGTCGCTGAGCACCTTCCCGTGCTCCGCGGTGAGGCGGCGGCCCAGCTCGTCAACGTTGTCGAGCACCAGCTGTCGGAAGAAGTACATGAGCTGCGTTTTGCGCGCCATGCTCACGTCTCGCCACTCCCGGTAGGCGGACTCGGCGACGCGCACCGCGCGATCGACCTCCTCGCTGTTGGCCAGGTCGACGGTGGCGGTTTGGGCACCGGTGGCTGGATCGAAGACCGCACTTGTTCGCCCCGATGTCCCTGGGGTGTCCGTGCCATCGATCAGGTGATGGATGCTGTTCATGATTCTCCGGTGCTGTGGTCAGTCGATCTGGGTTGCAGCCTGATGCAGGGCTTCGAGACCTTCGTCGATCTCGTCCGCGGTCACATTGAGCATCGGTGCCATTCGGATGACGTTGTTGTAGAGGCCGCCTTTGCCAGCGAGCAGGCCTTGCTCCTTTGCCAGTTGGTGCATTTGCACCGTGCGGGCGACGGAGGGTTCGGTCGTCCCCGGCTCGACCAGCTCGAATCCTTGCATGAGGCCCTTCCCGCGAACCTCAGCAACCCACGGGTGGTTGGCTGCAAGCTGCTCGAGCCCCGCCCGGAAACGTTGCCCCATAACGTGTGCGTTCTGTTGCAGGTTGTTCTCGGTGACGTAGTTGATCGTCGCGAGACCTCCAGCTGCCGACAGCGGATTACCTCCGAACGTCGAGAAGTTGAGCACGTCGACCGTGTCGAAAATCTCGGCTCGAGCAACGATGCCCGCAAGGGTGATGCCATTGCCGACGCCTTTGGCGAAGGTCAACATGTCGGGCACGATGTCATGGGCCTGGTAGCCCCAGAAGTGTTCGCCGGTTCGACCCCAGCCGGTCTGCACCTCGTCGGAGATGTAGAGGATTCCTCGATTGTCGAGTTCCTTCTTCATCGCTCCGAAGAATCCGTTCGGTGGCGTTGCGAACCCACCGACGCCCTGGATCGGTTCGGCAATAAGGCCCGCCACGTCGCCTGAGCTCGTCATATCGATGAGCTGGTTCAGATCGTTCACACACGCGTTGGTGTAGTCATCGCCATCGAGCTGGGGGAAGGGACTGCGAAGCCGGTAGGGCCCCTGGACGAACGTGACCTGCAGTCCCGACAGGCTGGTCGAAGACCACGAGCTATGAGAGGTGATTGCCTGGGTTGTGAAGCTTCGGCCGTGGTAGCTGTTGCGCATCGCGAGAATCTGGTTCGATTTGCGGTAGCTCGTCGCGAGCAGGATCGCGGTGTCGTTGGCTTCGGTGCCCGATGGCGTCATGAACACCCGGGCATCGGGAATTCCCGAGAGCTCGGCGATGCGTTCGGCGAGGGCGATCATTGGTTCTGAGAGGTACAGGCTTGAGGTGTGCATGACCTTGTCGGCCTGTTGTTTCACGGCCTCGGTGACGGCCGGGTTGTTGTGCCCGACCATCGTGGTCAACACGCCGCCGAAGAAGTCGAGGTAGCGGGTGCCGCTTGCGTCGAAGACATAGCTACCCTCGCCACGGTCGATCTCGATGGGTTCGCTGTAGTACGGAGTCAAGAACGACGGCAGCGCGGCGCGGTAGCGCTTGAGCAAGGCATCAGACATGGGTGGCCTCCTAGTGATAGGGGAGATAGTGGGCGAGCTCGAAGGTTGTGAGCTGATCGCTGTCGATCGACTCGCCGGACGCAGCGAAGCGCTCGGCTTCGTGCCTCTTGTTCGCCACGAAGTTCGCGATCAGGAGTGATCCGACTGCTTGGACAAAGGCGGTGTCAGCTTCGAGATGATCGAGTGCCTCCGACAGCGAGGTGGCTGAGCGGTCGACGCCATCGCCACCGTCTTCAAAACCATCGCCGGTGTACTCGGCAGGAACCGCGTAGTCGTGCTCGACACCAAGCAACGCGGCTTGTAAAACTGCGGCGACGCCCAAATGTACGTTCATCGCACCGTCACCCAGTCGGTGTTCGATACGCATCGAAGACCCGCCTGATTCGGGGATCCGGTTGGTCACGTTGCGATGATCAATACCCCAATTTGCCCAGCACCCAGCGAGGGAGCCGGGTTGAAGCCGACGGTAGGCGTTGACCGTCGGCGCGCAAAGGGCGGTGAGGGCTTGGTGATGGGTAACAAGACCAGCGACCGACTTGTAGGCCAGGTCGCTCATGCCGTGCTGGCTGTCTTCGTTGGCGAAGGCCGGGTTGCCGTCTGCGTCGAGCAGGCTGAAGTTCACGTGAATTCCAGACCCCGAAACAGCGGGAAAGGGCTTTCCCAGAAAGGTGAAGTCCAAACCGCGTCGAATTGCGAGCTCGCGAACCATCGTGCGGAAGAGGAACGTATCGTCGGCCGCCCTCATCGCATCGTCGTAACGAAGCGTGAACTCGAACTGGGATTCGTCGAACTCGACATTGGCTGATTCGACGAGGAACCCGCAGTCGCGTGCCGTCCAGAGCACGTCGTCGAAAAAGCCTGTGGGGTCGCCGAGAGGTCCGGTGCCGTACACCATCGACCTTGGGTTCGAGAACCGCTTCCAGTCGTCGTTGTCGGTGGGTTCGAGGAGGTATCCCTCGAGTTCGATGCCCACCTTCACCCGGTAGCCCAGGTCGGCCCAGGCGTCGAGCGCCCGCTGGAGTGCGGCTCGGGCCGAGACCTCGTAGGGCTCGCCGGTGAGGGCGAGATCGGCGACGGCAACGCCGGTCTTGTCGTCTTCCCATGATGGGCGCAACGACGAGGGATCCACGGATCCGTGCACGTCCTTCAGCCCCTCGAAGAACGCGGTGCCCGGGGCAGGAATGAGATCTCGGTCATACGACAATGCGAATGTCGTAACACAAAATCCTGACCCGTGGTGAGCGAGATCCGCCGGCACATACTTACCTCTCGCCAGACCAAGGTGATCCGGCCACAACATCCGAATCCGCTCGTAGTCCCCAAATTCGGGCGTTGCGTTCATGCGAGATCCGATCGCAAGCGACCGGCGTCAACGACGATTTCGCCGTCGACGGCCACCGTGCAGTTGCGCATCGGCAAGTCGAAGTGGCCTCGGCAAAATCGTCCGGCGACCTCGTTGGCACCGGTCGAGAACACGACGTTGCCGGCAAAGGCGCGAAGTTCGGTGCCATTCAGCGCAGATTTGTCCCACATCGCCAGGCTTTCCCAGCGCGCGGCGGGGTTCATCCCCCAACCAATGTGGCTGATCGCGTAGGCCTCAGGCTCGTCGAAGGCAGCCAGATACGACCGCATCAGCTCGGCATCGTGGCCGTCGCCGGCGATGGTCGTGACGTAGTCGTTCTCGATCGTCAAGGTGATGGTGTCGCGCAGGTACTCATTGAAGGTGAGGTTGATATCGCCCGGTGCCAGTACCACGGTACCGTTCACCTTCTCGGCGGCCGGGAATGCGAGGACGAGGCCGCCAGGCCAGTGCGCGATCGAGCCTGCTTCGGTGCACCAGCCGTGTGAACCGGCGCGGAAGGCATCGGTGAGATCTACGTGAAGATCGGTTCCGGCTGCCGACGTGATGGTCATCTCGCTGGCCTTCTCGAGCAACCCGACGCCGTGTTCGACGCGATCTTTGAGCTTCGGGTCATGCGGCCAGCGCTCCGCGTTTTCGGGGTGTTCGGCCGAGATCATAAGCACGCGCGCCCCACCCCCAAGGATGTCGCCAAGCTCGGGGGCGTGCAGAAGTCCTTCGGCGGTGCAGTCGACGACAAAATCGGCAGTCGAGCACGCGGCTACAGCGGCGCGGTGGCCGGCGAGGGCCTGGGATGCGCCGGTTGAGCGGATTGGCAAGGGCCCGGGATTGGCGGGCGTCGGCATGCGGACGTCGGCTACCGCGGCACCCAACATCTCCAGAGCGAGGCGCGCGGTTTCGACGATCTTTGGACTACTCGATGCTTCGTGGAGAAGTACCGTGACTTCTCCCGGCTGTAATGAACACGCACGAAACTGCTCGGCGTAGCGCTCTACCCAACGCCACTCGGCATGGTCGGTCACTGCTGGCTTTCCTCTCCGTCGAACAGGCGAGTTGTGCCCAGCCGTTGCAGGCAGACCTCGACGCTCCAGGGCAACATTGTTGCACCGCATCGAGCGTCTCGGTAGGCCCGCTCAATGTAGCTCGGACGCAGCAGGGAACGGCCGCCGCAGACGCGAATCGCGGTGGAGGCCATCTCGGGAGCTCCTTCCATCGTGGTGACAAGCGATGCCCATGCTCGGGAGATCTTGTCGTGAGAAGGGTCGACCTGGGTGTCTGCGAGCACTCGGTAACACAAGGCTTGGGCCTGCTCGTAGCGAATGTTCATCTCCGCCCAGCCCTGTTGTTTGATGACGTGGTCGCGGCGCCCACCTGTTTTGAGGTACTGCTCGGTGAAGTCGAGGATTCCGCGCATCAGGCCCAGGTAGGAAAACGACAGCGTCATGAAAAAGTATGGCCAGCGATTCGCAGCGTCGCTGAAGACCCCCGGTGGGAGCCACTCGTGCTCAGCCGGGACGAACGCCTTCTCCATCACCAGGTTCCGCGAATCGGTACCGCGCATACCCAGCGGGTCCCAGTCGCCTTCGATCGTGACACCCTCGCCCTCATGGGGGACGCCGAGCAGTCGAAGTCGGTCGTCGCCTTCGACCTGGCAGAGCACGTTGTGAAAGGTGGAGGCGCCCGACAGCGAGGCGAAGATCTTGCGTCCGGTCACCAAGTAGCCACCATCGACAGGTTCGGCCCGGGTGGCATAACCGGCCGTGGCACCGGCTGCGATTCCCTCGGAGAACGGCTGACTGTGAATGTGGTGATCCTCGGTGACCCCTTTCCAGAGGATCTCGCGCCGTTCGTTGAGAAACGCTTGTTGATCGCCTTTGAGGCTGAGTGATTCGGCGACCTCACCGATGAGCAACGTGGTCGCGACATGCATGTTGAAGGTCAGCGCAGTCGATGCACAGTGTCGAGCGAGTTCTTCAGATGCGAGTGCGTAGGCGACAAAGTCACCGCCGAGCCCCCCATGGCTCTCGGGGATCACGATGCCGAGCAGACCAGCCGCGGCGAGGTCGTCCCAGTTCTCGTACGGAAACACTGCGTCGCGATCGATTGCATCGGCTCGCTTGGCGAAAATGGGGCCGAGTTCGGCCATCTTTTCGACGATCTTCATCCGTTCCGGGGTGCGTATTTCAGTCATGGGTGCTCCATAGGTTGAATTCATTCGGGAGAAGGGTGGTACTCACGTCAGAAACTGCGACACGAGACGATTGAACCGGACGGGATCCTCAGCCGGCGACAAGTGCCCGACCCCGTGGAGGATTTCCATCCTGGAGTTGGTGAGTCCGTCGGCTAGTGCCTGCGCGTAGCTCACTGGCGTCTCTTCATCGAGTTCTCCGACGATTATCAGAGCCTCGTGGGGGAGTGATGCGAGTTGTTCTCGAACGTCGTTGGAGGGGAGGCACTCGACCGCTGCCCGAAAGCCGGCGGCGCTGATGTCGCCAAATGCTTCCACGGTCTCGCGTCGAATTTCGGGTTCCAGCTCACGAG
>CAZGVQ010000179.1:0-7327 GCA_964529355.1 uncultured Acidimicrobiales bacterium | reverse complement strand
GGTCGTGTACGACAACTTCATCCGTGGACTACCCGAGTGGCTCGAGAACCTCGAGGACGACCCGGCGCTCACGTTGCTCAAGCACGACATCGTCAACCCGCCGCCCGCCGACATCGGCGACGTCGACTTCCTCATTCACGCCGCGTCGATCGCCTCGCCGATCTTCTACCGCGAGTACCCCATCGAAACGATGGACGCGAACGTCATCGGGTTCCGTCATCTCCTCGAGTACGCCAAGGCGCAGGCCGAAAAGGGCAAGCCGCTCGAGAGCTTCCTGTTCTACTCAACCTCGGAAATCTACGGCGACCCCGATCCCGACAACATCCCGACACCCGAGACCTACCGCGGCAACGTGTCGTGCACCGGTCCGCGTGCCTGCTACGACGAGTCGAAGCGCTACGGCGAGACCCTTGCGGTGAACTTCGCCAAGCAGCACGGCCTGCCCATCGTCACCGCTCGTCCATTCAACAACTACGGCCCCGGGCTCAACATCAACGACGGCCGCGTGCTGCCCGACTTCGCCCGCAACATCTTCAACGGCGAAGACATCGTGCTGCTCAGCGACGGCTCGGCCACCCGAACCTTTTGCTACATCTCCGACTCGATCGCCGGCTACTACCGCATCCTGTTCCGGGGCCGTCCGGGCGAGGCGTACAACATCGGCACCGAGAAGCCCGAGATCTCCATGTCGTACCTGGCCGACACCGTCGCCAAGCTTGGCTCCGAACAGCACGGCTGGGCTGGACAGGTCGTGAAGGGTGTCAGCGATGACCCCGAGTACCTCACCGACAACCCCAACCGTCGATGCCCGATCATCGCCAAGGCCCGCGACGAACTCGGTTATGAACCCAAGGTGACCTTCGAAGAAGGCATCGAACGTTCACTCGCCTGGTACTCGGGCAACCGCTAGTCAGCCAGTACTCCCAACCGCTTCATTCACCCAGCACGATCACTCAAGTAAACAAGGCAAACTCATGCAGATCTCTGTTGTAGGAACCGGATACGTCGGACTCGTTTCCGGCGCATGTCTGGCCGCCAAGGGCCACACCGTCACCTGTGTCGACATCAACCCACAACGGGTCACCGACATCAACAACGGCATCCCGCCAATCCATGAGGATGGCCTGCCCGAACTCATGGCCGAGCATGTCGGAACCAGCCTCAGCGCCACCGGCGATCTCAACGCCGCCGTAATGAACAGCTCGGTATCGCTCATCGCCGTCGGTACCCCGTACAAGGGCGACGAAATCGACCTGCAGTACATCCGCGCCGTGGCCACCCAGATCGGTGAAGTCCTCGCCAACAAGGACGACTACCACGTGGTCATCGTCAAGAGCACCGTGGTGCCCGGCACCACTGAGGATGTCGTTCTGCCTCTCCTCGAAGAAGCCTCGGGCAAGACCGCTGGTGTTGATTTCGGCGTCGGCATGAACCCTGAGTTCCTGCGTGAAGGTGTGGCGATCCCGGACTTCATGGATCCCGACCGCATCGTCATGGGTGGCATCGACGACCGCACGCTCGATGTCATGCAAGAGATGTATGCACCCTTCGCCGATGTCGACAAGATGACCACCACACCTCGCACCGCCGAGATGATCAAGTACACGGCCAACTCGCTTCTGGCCACGCTCATCTCCTTTGCCAACGAGATCGGCAACATCTCGAGCGCTGTCGGTGTCGACGTTGTCGAGGTTATGCAGGGTGTGCACCTCGATCACCGTTTCAACCCGATCCTCGACGATGGCGGTCGGCTCAACCCGTCATTCCTCACCTACGTGATGGCCGGCCCCGGTTTCGGCGGGTCCTGCTTCCCCAAGGACGTCAAGGCGCTCGTAGCCCACGGTAAGGCCAAGGGTTCATTCCCCCATGTGCTCGATGCCGTGATCGACGTCAACGAACGTCAGCCGGTCCGTATGGTCGAGCTGCTCCAGGAGAACCTCGGCGACCTGAAAGGCAAGGCCGTCACTGTGCTCGGCTGCGCCTTCAAGCCCGGAACCGACGATGTGCGCGAGTCGCCGTCGATCCCCATCATTCGTCACCTGGTCGACGCTGGTGCGGTTGTGACCGTTCATGACCCCATCGCCCTCGACGGCATCAAGCCCGACTTTGGCGACACCATCTCCTACGACGAGAACCTCGACACGGCGCTCAGTGGGGCCGAGGGCGTCATGGTGGTTACCACCTGGCCCGACTACAAGGATTTGCCTCAGAAGCTTGCCGGCGTCAGCCCGCAGCCTCCCGTGGTCGATGGCCGTCGCATGTTCGATGTCGGTGACTTCGAGAAGTACGCAGGTATCGGCCGCTGACGAGGACGCGGACGCTTCGCTCACTTCCGGAGTTTCGACTGCGTCGAAACGTCCCACGCGCGGAACCTGGCTGCTTCAGCGCTTCTTCTTGAACGACTTCGCGTAGTTCGCCGCGCCTTTGCCGATGCGGTCATGGATCTCGTCGGTCTGGCCCGGCCCCTGTATAAAGCTGGCGCTGTCGCGTGCTGTCCGGGCAACATCGTGACCCGAGTGCCGGTCGCGTTTGGGCGCAGGTGACTTGTCGTTGCGCAGTGAGTTGAAAAAGTTCCTGAACTGCGCCCGAATGTCCATACCGGCAGCCTAGTTCTTCACGATTCACACTGTTTCGCCCGCTCCTGCTGCCCGATGTCGTGTCGAATTCCACTGAATCAATGCCGGCCCAATACCCGAGCCGCTTGCCGCATCGCGGTAATCTTGGCGGTTGAGCCGTCGATGCCCTCGTTCGCGAGCACATCGCCCGAGAACCCAATCAAGGACACCCAACCATGCCGTGGTCAGCCAGTCGCGACACCGACGTATTCGATCTTCTCGACGCCGAACGCGAGCGCCAGAACACCGGACTTCAGCTCATTGCATCGGAGAACTTCACGTCGCCTGACGTCATGGAGGCCACCGGGTCGCTGCTGACCAACAAGTACTCCGAGGGCTACCCCGGCAAGCGCTACTACGGCGGAAACACCGTGGTCGACCGGGTCGAAGATATCGCCCGCGACCGGGTGAAAGAGCTGTTCGGCGCCGCAGCGGCCAACGTGCAGCCTCACTCGGGCGCCAACGCCAATGCCGCGGTGTTCCTCGGCCTGCTCGAGCACGGCGACACCGTCATGGGTCTCAGCCTCGACCACGGTGGTCACCTTACTCATGGCTCGCCGGTCAACTTCAGCGGCCGCCTCTACAACTTTGTTTCCTATGGCGTCACCGCCAGCGACGAGCGCATCGATTTTGACCAGATGCGATCCGTCGCTCTCGAGCACAAGCCCAAGCTGATCATCGCTGGCGCCACCGCCTACCCGCGCATCATCGATCCCGAGCCAATCCGCGCCATCGCCGACGAAGTCGGCGCGTACTTCATGTTCGATGCGGCTCATATCGCCGGACTCATCGCGGGTGGCGTGCACCCCAATCCGGTGCCCTTCGCCGATGTCGTCACCTTCACCACGCACAAGACACTGCGTGGGCCACGTGGCGGTTGCATCCTCTCCACCGAAGAGCTTGGTCCCGTCATGGACAAGGCCATCTTCCCCGGCCTGCAGGGTGGCCCGCTCGAACACATCATCGCGGCCAAAGCCGTGGCGTTCCGCGAAGCCCAACAGCCCGAGTTTGCCGACTACTCAGCCCAGATCGTTAAGAATGCTGCGGCACTTGCCGAGTCGCTGGGCACCAACGGCTTCCGTCTGGTCTCGGGAGGCACCGACAACCACCTGTTGCTGCTCGATCTTCGGACCTTCGACGAGGACCTCACCGGAAAGATCGCCCAGGAGGTGCTCGACCGGTCGGGAATCACCCTCAACAAGAACACCATCCCCGACGACCCTCGCTCACCGTTTGTCACCAGCGGCGTGCGTATCGGGACCCCGGCGGTCACGACCCAGGGCATGAAGGAAGCGGAAATGGCCGAGATCGGTGATCTCATCGCCCGGGCGCTCCGCGACCGCGAAGACGACAGCGCGCTCGCGCAGGTACGCACCGATGTCGCTACCCTTTGCGGTAAGTTCACGCCATACAGCTAATGACCGATAGAGCACACATGATCCATCAGGCCTACAGCAGCTGGCTTTCTTCGCCGCGGAAGCTGCAGGAGTCCCGCTAGCGCGTGCCTTCCGTGGCCTCCTACGGCATCATCCTTGCCGTCGCAGCAATCGTTACGTTGGTGACCACACCCATCGTTCAGTACTTCGCGGAACGATGGGGTCACGTGGCCCAACCCGACGAGCGCATGGCTCACGACGAGCCCATCGCCACCTTGGGCGGTGTCGCCATGGTGTTCGGCCTCCTCGCTGCGCTACTCACCGCCTGGCAGATGAGCGAGTTCGACGCGGTGTTCGCGTCCGGCACCGAACTGCTCGGCGTGGCATTCGCCGCGGTGTGGATCTTCGGTGTCGGGGTATATGACGACCTACGTGACATCTCCGCTCCGGCCAAGATCGCCGGCATGGTGGTCGCCGCGAGCATCTTGTCCTTCGCCGGTGTGAGCCTGTTGTTCTTCCGGGTGCCGTTCTTCGAACTCGTCACCTTGTCCTCAGACTGGTCGGCCCTCCTCACCGTCATCTGGGTGGTCGGTATGGCCAACGCGGTCAACCTCATCGATGGCCTCGACGGCTTGGCGGCCGGCATCGTGGCTATCGCCAGCGCAACCTTCTTTCTGTATGCGCTTCGACTCGGCGATGCCGAGATCATCTTCACCGGCAACCCCGGCGCCCTCATCGCCATCATCACGCTCGGCCTCGTCGTGGGCTTCCTGCCCCACAACGTGCACCCGGCCAAGATCTTCATGGGCGATGGCGGAGCGCTGTTGCTGGGTCTGCTCATGGCAGCATCGACGATGTCGGTCGGCGGACGCACGTCGGCTGGGTTCTATGGGCAGTCGTACTTTTTCTTTGCACCCATCTTCATCCCACTGGTGATTCTTGCGGTGCCCTTTGTCGATGTTCTCTTCGCCATCATCCGCCGCACGGTCAGCGGCCAGGGCGTCGCCTCGGCCGACCTCGGCCACCTGCACCATCGCCTCGTGCGGTTGGGGCACGGTCATCGTCGCAGTGTGGTCATCATGTGGCTCTGGACTGCTTTGCTGTCGGGTTTCGTGCTGTATCCCACCTACACCGGCGAGGGTGACGCCATCGTTCCCCTTGGCATCGGCGCATTGGGCCTGCTGCTTTTCACGGTCTTTCATCCCAGCGGACGCACCCGTAAAGCGGTGCAGCGCGATGTCGAGTCCGCTGGCGGCGCGAGCACCCCCAACGAAGCCTAAGAAACCCCGCCGTTTGGCCGACTCTCCTAGGGAACAGACCCATCGAATCGGTGGGTCAATCGGGAGCTTTTCGTGCCCATTGCAGGGTTGTTGTCTAGAGCGGTGAAGTGCACAGCTTCTCGCGTCCAGCCGAGCAGGAGTGTGCCGGTCCGGTGAGTGATCCGCGGGTGGTGGTGTTCAGCCAACGGGGCCTTCGGCCCAAGGTGTCGCGCTGCAGTGGTTTCGAGTTCGAGGATGTCCTCGCCTCGGTGACCAACGCACAGATCGTCACGCCCACCCACAACCGATTCACCCCGCTAGCCGAACCGCTGGTGAACCGGCTGAACAAGCGCTTTTCCTTCGGGTCCAAGCTCGATGCCCCGTTCGGCTGTGCCACCATCTCCGCCCAGCACGACCTGATGTTTGCGCTGTTCCAGTTGCCATCGGATCTCGTTGCGCTCTCGGCTATGCGCGAGTCGACCAACTTCGGCACCAAGGTGTGCTTCATCGAAGAGATGTGGGCCGCCGATCTCGACCGCTGGAAGGGCCACGTCGAACGTCTCAACGACTTCGACCACGTGTTTCTTGCCTCGGCGGGCACGGTTGACCCGCTCCAGGAACGGCTGGATGTTCCGGTGTCGTTTCTGCCCTTTGGCGTCGATGCGCTCCGGTTCGCTCCCGATGACGCTGACGCCGATCGACCGATTGCGGTCAACAACATCGGGCGCCGTTCGGCCATCACCCATGGGGCGCTTCGGGACTGGGCCTCGCGAACCGACCGCATGTACTACTTCGACACGTTCACCCCGGGGTACGTCTATGACTTCCGCGAGCACCGAGAGGTACTGGCGTCGATCAATAAGGCCAGCCGGTACGTGGTGACCAATCGCGGTGTCGGCGCCAACCCCGAGCGCACCAACTTTCAGGATGAGCTGAGCTTCAAGTTCTTCGAGGCCGTTGCTTCGGGCTGCATCATGATCGGCGAGCCTCCATCGATTCCCGAGTTCAGCAAACTCTTCGATTGGGAAGACGCCCACATCGCCGTGCCCTTTGATTACCCCGACATCGGGAACCTTCTCGAAGATCTGGAAAACGATCCGGTTCGGAGCTCGCGGGCCCGCCGGATGAATCTGAAGGCGGGCTTCGAACGCCACGATGCCCTCTACCGGGTGCAAGAGGTCTTTGAGACCCTCGGCATCCCGCTCGGCGGCAAAGCGGCCGATCGTCAGGCCGAGCTTCAGGGTCGAGCCGACGCTCTGTAGGAACGCGACACCGCTTTTCAGAACCGCATCCAGCCGCGAGAGTCCTATGCTCGCATCCTGGTGTATCCCAAAGCGCAAAGGCCCGGTGCGGCCTGATGAACCAGTACCAAACACTGCAAGCCCTTGGCCAGCAGGCGTACGACCGCGCAAAAAACAAGACCGGCAAGACCGACAAGACCGGCAGGGCTGGCGACCCGGAATTCCGGGTGGTCGATATCGGCGCCGGTAGGGGAGCCACCGAATACTCACGGGTCTTCGCCGACCTGGCCACCCACTATGTGGGGGTCGATGTCGACGCTGACATCACCGACAACCAATGGGTCGACGAACGGGTCCACCTCTCGGCAGAGGACTTCGCCGATCAGCACACGGCAGCCGTGGAGGCCGGCGAGGCCGAACTCTTCGATCTGGCCACCGCGATCTATGTCTGGGAGCACCACGCCGAACCGGCGCAGCTTCTTCGGTCCATACGGGCCGTCTTGCGACCCGGTGGTCAGGCGCTGCTGATCACCCCGAACGGTCTGCATCCATTCGGGTTGGCATCGAAGGCGCTGTCGCGCCTCGACCTCACCGATGCGGTGCTCCGCCGTTTACGTCCCGAAGAAATCGACCACTACCACTTCCATGTCGAAGCCACCCGGAACACGCCAGGCGGCGTGCGCAAGTGTGCCGCGGAAGCGGGATTCGCCGAGGTTGATATCGCACTCCACGACGACCCTGGGGTGTTTCAGCCGTATCTTCCCGAACGACTTCGCAGCATTCCCGTGGCCTACAGCAAGACGATCGCAGCGACGAGGCTGCGCGCCCTCTCAGGA
>CAZGVQ010000178.1:5776-7349 GCA_964529355.1 uncultured Acidimicrobiales bacterium | reverse complement strand
CACGCGAACCCCGGCGAAGTCCTCGAGCTGTTCACGGCCAAGTACGGCGAAGGGGTCAGGCCGTTTGGTACCTGACCTGCGCCTCGGCCCGCCGGGTTGCCGTCGCTAGTTGCCGGCGCAGGCGTTGTTGCGGCAACTGATGATCCAGTTGTCGTCTTCGTAGGCCGTTGACCAGGCGGGCGCGCTTTCCAGCTCTTCGGCCAGGTCCGAACCCTCGGTCCACATGACGATGTCGATGCTGTGGGTATCGAGGCCGTCCTGCCAGTCGTCTTCGGCGAAGAACAGCGACAGGTAGTCGTTCACCAGGTCGAGTGAGTGGAACTCGTAGCGATCGTCGATGAACACCGGCACATCGGCGTCGTAGCGGAGCTCGATGAAGTTACCGGCGAAATCGGGGTGGGCGAAGCGCACCGGGTCGGCGGCATCGGCGTCGAGGATTGCGGTCTCTTCCATCCAGTCGAGGGCGTCGATGGGGTAGCGGTCGAGTGACCATGTCGGCTGGGTGAACACGCTGGCGATGGCGATGAACAGGGCGGCGACGGAAGTGAGCACCACCATCTTCTCGGTCCATTCCGAACGGCGGGTGTCGGGGGTTTGGCCCACGCCATGGAACCCCTGGGCGATGATGGGCACAAACACGATGGCGGCCACGCTCATGTTGCGGACGCTCATCACCGCAAGCACCAGGAAGGTTAACCCGGCCAGGGTCGACCGGAAGGTGCGAACCCGCACCAGCGAGACAACCATGAGGACCGCGCCGATCAGGAAGATCTGCGCCAGGATTGAGCCCGGATCGAGCGGCTTCCACTCGGCGATGTGGCTGAGCACCTCGCCGCGCTGGAGAAGTTCTAGGGGGAAGAGAAGGAGGTCGGGGCCATAGGGGTTCGCAACGCCACCGACGAGCACCCCAGCGGTCAACCAGGCCATCGCGGTGAGCTCGCGCACCGGCTTGCGGCCGTCGAGTCGGCTCCCGACTGCAAGGGCGCCGAGAAGCGCGATGCCGAGCGGGAACGAACCGTGGGTCCAAACCCACAACAGGCCCACGAGAGCGAGCGGCTTTGCTGACACTTCGTTGTTCGCGACATACAGCGTCGCAGCGATGCCTGCGAGCCCAAAGAGCAGCGGACGTTCCGACCACATGAAGAGGCCAAGAAACACCGCTGGAGCCACCGCAGCAACGCGGGCCAGAACCATGTTGGGCCGGTCGATGAACGTGGTTGTGCTGGAAAGGCGCCAGACCAGTGATGCGAGCGCGGCGGTGAGAACGGCCCGAAACAGTTGCAGAGCGACACCTCCGCCGAGGCGGTTGAGCACCGCATAGATCAGCGACGCCAACCATGACTGCACCACCACGGGGGCGTCCGGATCGCCGGTGAAGGTGTAGGGGTCGGTGGAGAAGAATCCGTCGCGCAGAAACAGCTCACCGGTCTGAAGGTGGGTGAGGAAGCTGTTGTCGCCGAGGCTCTTGAACCCGATCAGAACCCCGATGGCGGCAAAGAGGCAGCCGACCGCGGTGGCCGCGGTTGGTTTGTTCTCATCGTCGACATCGCACTCGACATCGCCCTCGACATCG
>CAZGVQ010000178.1:0-5676 GCA_964529355.1 uncultured Acidimicrobiales bacterium | reverse complement strand
TCGACATCGCACTCGACATCGCCCTCGACATCGTCGTCGAGGTCTTCATCCTCGAGAACCTCAAGGTCCGAAACAGACGTCATGGCCCGAACGCCGAGCGTCGCTAGAAGGCTTTGGAGATGTTGATCATCGCCGGTCCAAGAATGACCACGAAGATCGAGGGGAAGATGCAGAACACCATGGGGATCAACATCTTCACCGGCGCCTTCTGCGCCTTCTCCTGGGCAACCTGGCGACGCTTGATACGCATTTCCTCGGCCTGGGCTCGAAGCACACGACCAATCGAAACACCAAAGGTGTCGGCCTGGATGATGGCCAGGATGAATGAACGCACCTCGGGCACGTTGATACGGGCGTCCATGTTGCGAAGCGCTTCGGCTCGAGCGGCACCTGCCCGGGTCTCACCAAGCATCCGGGCGAACTCGTCCGAGAGCGCTCCGGGTACGTTTTCGATACAGCGATCAAGCGCCTGCTCGAAACCAAGACCAGCTTCGACCGAGATGGTCAACAGGTCGAGCACGTCGGGAAGGCCGGACAGAATTTCGGTCTGGCGAGCCTCGACCTTGCGGTTGAGCGAGCTGTCAGGGCCCATGAGCATGCCGGCCGCAAAGACGACGAACATGCCGACCTTGAGAAGGCCGCCCAGACCCAAGGGGTTGAGGATCATGACGATGTAGAACATCGGCAGCACGCCGATGGCGAGCATGACCTTGGTGGCGAGGAACCGGTCGACGGCCTCGGCCTCAAAGATGCCTGCGGACTGGTGCTTGGTGCGCACCTGTTCGATGTAGCCATGCGGCGTGAAGCGGCGACCGAGACGGCTAAAGACCGACCCGAGTGGTGCCATGAGGCGACTCAGCAGCGACTCTTCGAGGCGCTCGTCGGTGTACTCCTCAAAGTCTCCGGGGCCGTCGAGTTGGCGAAGTGACTCGCGGACGACCGACTTTTCCTCGGCTTGCGACAAGAAGGCGTAGATGACGAGAGCCAAGGCAAGGCCAACGCCGCCGACCGCTAGTTCTGGTGGAATGCTTCCCATAAGAATCTCCTAGCCTCAGATCCGGATCTCGATGAGTTTCTTCATCCAGAGGAAGCCGATGGTGATGGCGGTGAGTGCCACACCGATAAGAATGAACCCGATGGTCTCGGTGAAGAGCACACCGATGTACTCGGGGTTGATGGCGTACATGGCCAGACCCAGAAGGATCGGCATGGCGCCAAGCACGATTGCACTGACTCGACCTTCAGCGGTGAGTGCGTTGACCTCGCGGGCCAGACGCTCACGGGCGGTCATCGTCTCCGACACCGTCATGAGGAGCTCGGCGAGGTTACCGCCGACCTCTCGCTGAATGTTCACAGCCATAACGGCCCAGGCGAAGTCGGGGCTGTCCATCCGCTCGGCGG
The DNA here is from genome assembly GCA_964529355.1 of uncultured Acidimicrobiales bacterium. Lineage (GTDB taxonomy): Bacteria > Actinomycetota > Acidimicrobiia > Acidimicrobiales > SHLQ01 > CALLQB01. Next base: position 4,275 of record CAZGVQ010000178.1, on the reverse strand, counting down.
CGGCGGACATGGCCTCTTCGACCGGCTTTCCGAGCTGTGCCTCGGTGACGACCACGCGAAGCTCGTCGCCCATGGGGGCTTCGGCTTCGTTCGATACGGCCTCAATACCCTGCATGAACGAGTAACCGGCCTTGAGGGTACCGGCCAGAAGCTGAAGCATGTCGGGGAGCTGAGCGTTGAACTGCTTGCGGCGCTTGGCGCCCAGGTAGTTGAGGATCACGACAGGCAGGATGCCGCCGAGGATCGCACCGACGAACAAACCAATCACGCCTCGGAAGGCAAGACCAAGAATGGCTCCGAGCACCACGGCACCGAAGTACATGGTCATTGCTTCGGCGGGGCGAAGCGCAACGTTGGCCTTTTCCAGCTTGGCTTCTGCGGTGACGAGCAGGCCTCGCTTGTCGGCGAAGTCCTCGGTCAGGTCGACCGCCTTCGAGACGAGAGCGTTCGAGGCGAAACTGCTTTCCTCGATCTCGTCGAAGTTGTCGTCGAATCCGGCGTCTTCGTCGTAGGGCTGCAGGAGCGAGCCAATGCTCGACTCACGCTTCTGGAACAGGAGGAACACCGCAAAGGTGCCCATACCGATTGCCAGACCGCCGAGAATGATGCCCAGCAGCTGTGCCGTACCGCCCTGAATGATGGCGAATCGGTTGCCCTCGGCGACCGGTACCGGGGTCAGTGCAGGTCCGGCGGTGAGGGATCCCTTGATGAATGCAGCGTTGGCAGCGCTGCCATCGATGGTCAGCGCCATGTTGCCGCCGTTGGGAACCTCAGCGTTGGTGAACTCGGTGATCCATGTGCCCGACACGGCTGTGCGCAGTGCCTCAGAGGCTTCGTTGACCGCAGCAAAGTCTTCGAACGCGTCCTGGCCGACCACGTTGATCGAGCCCTTTGACTCGGTGGCGAATCGGCTGAGTGCATTGACGTCGATGCCGTCGCGGTTCACGATCAGCGCATGGCCAATAGCTGACACCGACAGCATTTCGCCTCGGGCGGCAGCTGCGGTGGTGGTGGAAGACACATCGGCGCTGGCGGCGAGCACGACGACGTTTCGAACCGACCCACGAGGGGTGGCGTCGAGCAGACGTGCTGCTTCGTCGATGCCGTCGCGAGTGAACAGGGCACCCTTTGACTCGAGTTGGCTGATGCGCTGCAGGAGTCGATCCTGATCGCGGGTGAGGGTGGCGCGAACGTTGACCGCACTACCGGTGGAGATAATGGCCATCTGCTCATTGGGTGCCTTGTTGGCAACCAGGTCGCTGGCGATGGTCCGGAAGTCCTCGAACGAGGTGTCGCCAAGCACCGAGGTGTCGATGACGATGACGGTCGCGACATCAACATCGGAATCGGTAGCCCGTGCGACTCGCACGTTTTCCGCCGGAACACCGTTTACCGAGGCGGCAACCTCGGGAGCAGTGGCCGCAGCCTGAACGATGGTGACTCGTGCGTTGGACCCATCGGTGGCGCTGATCTGCTGCACGATGGCGCCGGGGCGACCTTCGGCTTCTTCCTGGGCAAGTGCACCAGGAGCTAGCAGGAGCAACACGAGGGCGCTGATCAACAAGAAGGCGATCGACTGCTGCCAGATCGCGTTCTGCCAACGGCTGTGCTCGCGGCGCGAAACCACGGCAACTCGCGGCTGGTCGAGACGTTGAGACTGTCGAGACACGGTTACTTTCCTCGCGCCGGGCGTCGTGGGCCGTCGGGCTGGAAGACCTCGGGACCAAGACGAATGCCCTGGTCAGCGAGTTTCTCGGCGAACTTCGGACGAACACCAACCGGCTTGAGTGAGCCCTTGTAGCGGCCGCTTTCGTCGACGCCGGCGGCCCAGTCGAACAGGAAGATGTCCTGGAGGGTGATGACTTCACCTTCCATGCCCTGCACCTCGGAGATGTAGGTGATCTTTCGAGAGCCGTCACGAAGACGGCTGCACTGCACGATGCAGTCGATGGCCGACGACATCTGCTGGCGGATGGCGCCGATTGGCAGGTCGTAACCGGCCATCATCACCAGAGTTTCAAGACGAGCAAGGCTGTCTCGTGGGGTGTTGGCGTGAACGGTGGTGAGTGAGCCATCGTGACCCGTGTTCATGGCCTGGAGCATGTCCAAGGCCTCGCCTGCACGACACTCACCAACAACGATGCGGTCAGGACGCATACGCAGCGAGTTCTTCACCAGGTCACGAATGTGAATGGCGCCCTTACCTTCGATGTTCGGCGGGCGGGACTCGAGCGAGAGCACGTGTTCCTGGTGCATCTGGATTTCTTTGGCATCCTCAATCGTCACGATGCGTTCGCCTTCTGGAATGAAGGAGGACAACACGTTGAGGGTGGTGGTCTTTCCGGTACCGGTACCACCGGCAACCACCACGTTGAGCTTGCCGACGATGCAGGCCTGCAGGAAGCGGGCTGCCTGGGCGTTGAGCGTGCCGAAGCGGATCAGGTCGTCGATCTGAAGTGGATCGGCCTTGAACTTACGAATGGTGAGGAAGGGTCCGCCCACCGCAAGGGGAGCGATAACCGCGTTCACACGTGAGCCGTCGGGAAGACGAGCGTCACAAAGTGGAGTCGACTCGTCGATTCGACGACCAACCTGGGCCACGATCTTGTCGATGATTCGACGGAGATGCATGTCGTCGACGAACGTGACGTCGGAGAGCTGAAGCTTTCCGCCCTTTTCCATGTACACCTGGTTCGGGCCGTTGCACATGATTTCTGAGCAGTCGTCGTCAGAGAGCAGCTGCTCGATCGGTCCGTAGCCGAGGATGTCGTCGGCGACGTCCTGAATCAGCTGCGCCTTGTCGGCGGCCGACAGCGGCGCACGCTCGGCGGCCAGAGCGGCGTGGAGTTGCTCGTGAACCTTCTTGCGCAGGTCCTCGGGAGCCAGACGGTTGTCGTAGAGGATCGGTCCCAGGTCATCGATCAGAACGTGATGAATCTTCTGACGAAGCTCATCAAGAACCGGGTCGCGGCCGGGCTTACCGCCGGGCGCGGCACCTTCTCCTTCTTCGCCGCCTTGGGCTTGGTGGAGACGCTGGTACAAAGACATGGGGGATCAGCTCTTCTGTCGTTACTTACGTTTGCGGTTGCCTTCGACCGAGATGAAGTCGTTGGCAAGTTCTTCGAGGGCACGGGCTACGCCGCTTCGTGGTGAAGCGTGCACGACGGGGATTCCCTTGTTGATGGACTGCGGGACGACCACATCGCTCGGAAGCAGTGAGTCGGCGCTGACCTGAAGGGTGCGTTCGACCTCAGAAACATCGAGCTTCACCTTTGAGTTGGCTCGGTTGAGGACGAGACGGATCTTCTCCATCGGGGTGTTGAGGAGTCGCAGGGTCTGCAGACCGATCTTGACGTTCTTGATGTTGGGGATGTCCATCCCGGCGATCAGGAGTACGTCGTCGCTCATTTCGATCATGCCCAACACGACGTCGTTGAAGTACGCCGGCGTGTCGATGATGACGTGTGAGCAGAAGCGGCGGAGCGCTTCGATGATCTGAATCATCTCGGTTGCGCCGATCTGGTCAGCGAACGCTGGCTCGAGCGGTGCGGGCATCACCAGCAGGCCCGAAGGCTCGTGCACGGTGAGAAGACTCCGAAGCATTGCCTCGTCGAGGCGGTCGGCGTTGGCGACTGCGTCGACCAGAGTGTGAGCCGGTGCGAGCTTCAGCATGACGGCGATGTCGCCGAACTGAAGGTCGGCATCGACCAACGCCACCGGGCGTTCGCTGCGCTGGGCCAGAACTACACCGAGGTTCGATGCGAGCATCGACTTTCCGGCGCCACCCTTGGTGGAGAACACCGTGATGACCTGGCCGGTTTCGCCGCTTCCGAACTCGTCGTAGAGTTCGTCGGCGCCGACGGCATGGGTGCTGGATGGGGCTGGAGCAAGTCCAGATCCGACACGGTCGACCGCTTCGAGAAGCTGGAGGTTGTCGATCGGTGCGGCCAGAACGTCTTTGACGCCCGAGCGAAGCGCCAGCTGCAGCAGCGAGGTGGAAAGCTCCTGAGCGATCAGGATCGTTCCCAGTTCGTGATGCGTCTGGAGCATGTGCGATGCCTCGCTGAGGCTGGCATCGTCAGAGATGCTGGGTCCAAGGACCGCAACAACCGGTGCGCCGGTGAGTCGGGCGGCGAGTTCGGGAAGTGAAGCAAAGGTGGCGATACCGCCGCCCAGCTGGTTCACGATCTCGGCCTGGGTGGCGCCGTCGGCGTCGACTACGACGACGGTGACGCCTTCAGGACCCGAAACTGCCGGAGCCTCGGTTGACGGCGC
>CAZGVQ010000177.1:1801-7358 GCA_964529355.1 uncultured Acidimicrobiales bacterium | reverse complement strand
TAGGTGTTCTTCACCAGCAACACCTTGCCGTCGTTCTCCAACCAGCACATCGCTCCCAACATGTAGGAGGGGGCGACGACGTTGACCAGTGAGCGACGAAGGTTCGGGGGCATAAACCGCAGGGCGCGGAGTGCGTAGTAGCGGGGGGCGCGCATCGCTGCTCACCTTATCGGGTCTCAGCTCAGCCCATTTCGCAGTCGCTTTGGTCGACTGTTCAGTCCCGCATGCGCTGGGTCAACAATTCATCGAGCAGGAGTTGATCGAGCGCACAGACCGGCGTTCGACGCGCCTCGAAGTCGAGTACCAGTAGGTCGCGGCCCAACGCGTCGACCACGGGGATACCAAGCTCCTGGCAGACATGCAGCGCTCCGAGGTAGTCCCAGACGCCGTGGGCATCGTCGGAGCAGTCGACGTAGCCGTCGAAGTTTCCGCGGGCCACGCCGGTGAGATCGAGCGCCAACGCCCCGTAGCAACGGAACTGTGCCCAGCCGAAGTTATGGCTCGGGAGGCCGGAGATGCTGATGATGGCATCGGACATCGCCGGGGGGTCGGGCCGGGTCATGGGCATGTTGTTGAGGAAGGCGCCGTCGCCTCGAAGCGCCGAGAACGAATCGCCCGACACATGGTTCACCACCAACGATGCAAGGAGTCCTTGCTCATCGACCACCGCGATACTCGTGGCAAACCATGGCAGTCCGCGATGCGCATTGGTAGAGCCATCGAGCGGATCGACAACCGCCGTCAGCGGCCGGTCAGGATGGAGCCGCCCGGTCTCCTCGCTGAGAATTCCGAATCCCTCGCTAACCAGAATCTCGAGAATGGCCTCGTCGGCCGCGACATCGCTGTTGTATTGCGTGGGACGCTTTCCCGACAGACCCCAATCGCCGATTGCGCCCATTGCCGATTGGCCGGCATCGGCGGCCCAAATCAATGTGTCCAGAACATCCCGGGGATCCATTGCTCTAGTTCATCAGGGTTTCGACCCGATCTCGTGGCACTTGCCCGAGTACCCCTATCGAAGCAGAACATGGCAGGCTTTTCTTTGCCTCGACGCGGAGTGAACAGTTGGCGATTATCGATATTGCTGGATTCATCGCAGATCTCAAGGATCATGCGGTCGAACACCACTTTCACGTGCACGACGAGCGGCACTTCGTCGAGACGTACTCCATGCGTCAGGCGTGGGAAGTCGATCTTCATCCCGAACACGCCTGCGGGGGTCCGCTCGACCTTCATCTCGCGCTCGAGGTCGACCCGCGCGCGGTTCTGGCTTTTGAGGACGAGGTGTTGTCTCTCGATATCGACGACGAGCCCAGCGATCTGCTGACCCTTCCGGTCACCTTCACCTGGGCCCTCCCTCCCCTGCCCACGGGGCCCGACCTTCTGGTGCTGGCCACCGAACTTGCCGGATACGGCGGTACCGAACTTCCACTCGAGGTGTCGGCGGTCGACTCCTTCGCGGCAGTCACCGACGCTGCGCAGCGTTCGCTTCACATCGTGTCGCAGGTACAGGTCTCGCTGGGGCGAATATATATGGCCCAAGAACAGCTCTGCGATGTACTCGATCGTTGCTACAACGTCAGCGACTTCCTGCTCGACCGAGCCCCTGCGTGGCTAGGCGAGCTGTAACTCACCGCTAGAGTCAACCCGAAACCAAACCTGCGGCAGCCATGCCGTCCAGGGCCTGTAGCTCAGTGGTTAGAGCAGGCGACTCATAATCGCTCGGTCGTGGGTTCGATTCCCACCAGGCCTACTACTACTGCGGAAGTACAGCGCGACACCTGCGCACCCTGATGATCTGCAAAGCTCCAAGGAGTGAGCAAGAGCCGGGTCCGCATCGTTGTATGCCTGCTGCTTAGTGCGGTCGTCGCCGCTTGCTCTTCCGCGTCGGAATCGGCGGTTCCGGAAGCGGTCGCCGCTCCCGCCACAGTGGATGAGACATCCGAGCAAGATGCCAACGCCGCTGAGCCCAGTGAGTTCGAGCCAGCGCCGACCGCAACCGAACCTGAACTCGACGAAGGACTAAAGCTTTTGGCCCACCGAGGAGTTCACCAGACATACAACACCGATGGGCTCGACGATCAAACCTGCACGGCCACGAGGATGGATCATCACGTGCACGACTACATCGAGAACACGCTTCCATCTATCGAGGCCGCGTTTGCCGCCGGAGCAGGCGTGGTTGAGATCGATATCGCCCCCACCGCCGACGGCGTACTGGCAGTTTTTCACGACTGGGAGGTTGGATGCCGCACCAACAGCAGCGGCGATATCCGATCGTTCTCCTGGGATGAGCTATCGAACCTTGATATCGGGTATGGCTACACCGCCGACGGCGAGACCTATCCGCTGCGCGGGAAAGGCCAGGGCCTTATGCCGAGATTGGAAGACGTCTTCGCGGCATTTCCCGAAGGCCAGTTTCTGATCAATTTCAAGAGCAACGACGTAGCGGAGGCCGCCTTGCTTCAGGCGGTCGTAGAGGCGGAGGATGCCGCCGACCAGGTGTGGGCCGTATACGGCAGGCGTGCTGATGGAGTTGTCGACGCGTACGTAGCAGCTACCAAGACGCGAGGCTTCACATTAGACAGCGTCGCGGCTTGTCTCGGCGAGTACATCGCAGCGGCGGACAGCGACCTGCTACTCGCCGCATGTAAAGACACCGTCGTCATCGTCCCGTTGGACGTTGCCCCGATCTTGGCCGGTTGGCCAGACGCTTTCATTCAACGCATGGAGCGACACGGCACGGATGTCATCGTTTCGGGCCCGGGCCTCGCGCACCTCACTGGCATCGACAGCAAGGCAGAGCTCGACCTTCTCCCTCCAGAGCTGAACGTGTACGTCTGGACCAACAAGATCGAAGCGCTCACCTGACTGGGTTGATGACGTAAGGATCCATGGTCGTGTTGAACAGCAAACGATCCTTTGCACAGCGCTCGGCCAACTCCCCCGCCAATACAGCGATCCGCTGAAGTAGCACAGCGCTCAGTCCTGAGCGACTCATAATCGCTCGGTCGTGGGTTCGATTCCCACCAGGCCTACTTACTGCCAGGGGAACTACGCTGGCTTTCCATCAGCCTGGACCTGGTGGCTTCACGCCCAGGGCGTATACGCAGCTGTCTGATCAGCATTGAACCATTCCCCGCCTAGTTTCTCCACCATTACATCTCCCTAGTCGAGGCACTCATCTATCTCGCAACACTGTGACAGCGCCCGAGGCTGGCACTATGACGGCGCAGCAACCGCGCGCACGCCACGCAGTTGCTGTGCCACCCAGCATCATTTCATCCTTTAGTTTCCACCGCGGAGGCAACCGACCCATATCGTGAACTCGCGTTCAGGATTGCCTTCGGCATTGGAGACGCCAAACACGGCGAAGTTGCGCTCCAGCCTGGTCGAATCCAGCGATGCGCCCCCGGTGCTGGCGATCTGCTTGGTAACTCCTGCCGAAATAGCAGTGTCGACAGCTGATTCACAAGGAAATTGTATGCTTGAGCCGGCGGGCCCTGCCCCAATAGTGTGGTCGCGCTCAACGATGTAGAAGGCCGCAGCTGCAGGTTCACCAGGGTCACCTTTAGGACCCCGTGCGCCGCTGCTCCCATCTTCTCCTTGCTCGCCGGGTGGCCCCTGTGGGCCCTCAGCTCCTCTTGCACCGACGTCACCACTCGGGCCCGGTTCACCCTTGGGTCCAGTTGCTCCACGGGTCCCTGTTTCGCCTCGTGCTCCTGCTGGGCCCTGGAGCCCCGTCGGGCCGGTTTCACCCTGGGCGCCAGTCTTGCCGATCTTTCCTCTTCGACCCTTCTTGTTCCAAGACACCTTCGTCTCACCAGAAACACACGATTCAACAGGCCTGTTCCCGGTCGCGATCTTCGTCAAAGCGCCCGACGAATCAAGACAACCCGTCATCTTGTTGTTGTTCGTTGCTGCGAACGCAATCCCACCAGTGAGCATCGCCCCCACAATCAAACCGATGACAACACCCCTCACTGTTTTTGCCGACACTCTGAACTTCTTCACAAATCCGAACATTGGGTACCTCTCCGCCGACCGCCTTGACCGACTTGGCAAACGCTACGGAATCGAAACAGATAGTTCTGTGGGCGCCGACACACAACCAGAGAAAAGTCTCCTCGCCCGATCTTGAACAGCAAACGATCCTTTGCACAGCGCTGCCGCCACTCCCCCACCCATACAGCGATCCGGCGAAGTAGCACAGCGCTCAGTCCTCAGCGTCTCCCCTATGCCATTTGAGGTTTGATGCCCGGAGAATGAAATAGTGACCGTTGTGAGACAACGTTGTAGTGCGATCGTCCTTCTGTTTGTATTGACCGCCGCCGGTTGTTCTGGCGGTTCCGACGAAGCGTCGTCGACCCCAGAGGCCACCGTCGCCCCAGCGGCTGCTAGACCAGCGGCGCCAACCACAACCGAACCTCCGCCCGATCCGCTGCGGCTGAACCACGTACAGGTCCTAGGTTCGCACAACAGCTACCACATTCGGCCACGAGATGAGATTTTCAGCACGCTGCTGGGGCTTTCGCCTGAGCTGGCAGAGTCCATCGAGTACACACATCTGCCGTTGACCGAGCAGTTGGATCAGTTCGGCATTCGCCAGTTCGAGCTCGATGTGTTTGCCGACCCGGAAGGTGGCCTCTACACGGCACCGGCAGTCGATGCGCTTGTGGGTCTAGCTACCGACGACGTGGATCCGGCGCTGGCCCAGCCGGGCTACAAGGTCTTGCACACCCAGGACTTCGACTACGCCACAACGTGCTTGACCCTGGTGGCGTGCCTGTCCGAGATCGACAGCTGGTCGACGGCACATCCCAACCATCTGCCCATCATGATCATGTTGGAGTACAAGTGGGAGTCGGTCCCCGATGCCGCGGCAGCCGCCGGACTTGAGGTTCCGGCGCTCGCCTGGACCGAACCATTCGAGCCCACGGTCGAGCTGCTCGATGCGCTCGATGCCGAGATCCAGTCGGTCTTTGGCGAGGGCCGCATCATTGTTCCCGACGACGTTCGTGGCGATGCGACCACCATTGACGAGGCAGTGACGACCCAGGGCTGGCCGGAGCTTGACGATGCTCGAGGGAAGGTCCTATTCACCATGACCAACGAGTCGGTTGTGCCCGAGCTGTACCTCGAAGGTCGGCCGAATCTTGAAGGCCGGGTGATCTTTCCCAACAGTCGCCCAGGACAACCCGAGGCGGGCTATGTGCAATTCAACGACCCGACCGACCCGGCGATAACCGCGGCACTTGAGGCCGGGTACCTGGTGCGAACAAGAACCGACACGCCTACTGCCGATGCACGAGCAAACAACACCACCAGACAAGAAGCTGCTCTGGCTAGCGGTGCCCACTACTTGAGCACCGATTACTACACCCCCAGTGTGTTCTTCGACAGCCCATACGTTGCCAGCCTTCCGGGTGGGGTTGTCGCTCTCTGTAACCCGGTCACCGCTCCGCCGAGCTGCACCCCGGAGCTGTTGGTGGAGTGACTTTCGCTGGTGGCGGGCCAACCGTCGCTCATCAGCGGAGCTAAGCCGGGCGAGTCGGAT
>CAZGVQ010000177.1:0-1701 GCA_964529355.1 uncultured Acidimicrobiales bacterium | reverse complement strand
ATCGCTCGGTCGTGGGTTCGATTCCCACCAGGCCTACAAATGTGACGCAGCTAGGCGTACGGATACTCGATGAGCCCGGTATCGAGGCGCTCTTTGTCGAATGTCCAGTACTGTCGAATCTCCTCGATCAGCATTGTCGCCGGGTCGAAGCGGTAGTGCTCGGAACCCCGAAACACGAAAGCGCGTCCCGAGGCCGGATCGGTACCGGTCATCGACCACTCAATCGCTGCGGCGTCGCCCTCCGACACAATCGAGTCCACCGTCCAGCTCGCACCCTTCCATCTGTCGCGCACCCGCACCCAACCAGCACCGATGCCCGACGCCGAAACCATCGGACGGACATTGGTGTCGTAGATGACGGCGTTCGCAGTGAAGTGGCTCGCAATGTCATCGGCAGAGCCGGTGCCACACGCGTCGAAGTAGGCCGTGATGCGTTCGAGATGGCTGGGTGATGGCACCGCCCCATCGTGCCACAGCGAAGTACGCGTCCGGGTCAGGCCAGGATGGTAGGAAGGCTCCAGCAGGTGTGCATCTCGCCGAGTCGGAGACTCCGAAGCTCGGGCTGTGCCCCTGCGGCCAGTCGGATGTGCGGGTAGCGATCGAGTAGGAGATTCGAAGCCCGCACAGCCAGATCGCGGGTGAGCGCGTAGTGCGACACCGGCCGCTCCTTCGGCACCGCCGGATGCCGGGTGGGTTTGCCCATGCCGAAGGCGATGCCCGCAGGTAGGCCGTCGGCCCGGTACTGACCGCGGGGTTCTCGCTGACACATGTCGGTGCGGTCGACCCGGAAGACATCGGGTTCAGCGAATTGCCGCGGATCGCGATTGGCGGCCGCCGCCGAACAGTGCAGGAGTGCTCCTTCGGGAAGCAGACGTCCGAAACGTTCGACCTCGTGGCGAGCGAACCGATCCGCCGAAAGCACCGGTGGCGAGTGCCGAAGCGTTTCAAGGTATGCGAACTTCATCAAACGACGATCGCTGGCCACGACGTCGAGTTGATCCGGGTTGGTGAGCAGCTGAAACCACAGGTTCGCCAGCGCGCCGTGCAGCGTTTCGTGGTCGAATTCGAGCAGTGTGACCACCAGGTCGAGTGCGCTTGTTGGGCGCCTGCCGAGCTCGAGAGAAGCCAACGCACTGATCAGGTCATCGCCGGGGTCGGAGCGTCGAGACGCGACCAGGGGTTCGAAATACGCGACGAGCTCGTCCAACGCGGCCCGTCCATCGTGCTGGGCTCGTGGGTCCCACCGCCAGCCGCGCTGCATTCGCCAATACCGCGAGGCGAAGAGCGCCAGATCTCCGGGTGGCAGGTTGAGCACGTGACCCCACGCCTCGAGCGGGAGTCGGCCCGCAAGGCGCACGGCCAGATCCACCGGTTCGTTGTCGGGGCCGTCATCGAGCTCATCGAGGATCCGCTCGAGCACCGGTGTAAAGGAATCGCCCAGCCGTCGGGCGCGCGCCCACAACACCGGAAGCTCGTCGCCAAGGTCACGGCCCAGATCCGGCTCGCCGTAGAACCACCGCTTCGACCGTGACTCGAAGTTGGCATCGTCGGTGAAGACCGATGTGACGTCGTCATAGCGCGTGATCCAGAACCGGTTTCCTAACCAGTCGCGAAAGCATGGGTAGTTCTCACGGAGGGTTTTGACCAGTGGATACGGGTCGGCCACATACCGTTCCGAGATCAGCTCGGACGGTTTGATCA
>CAZGVQ010000176.1:0-7387 GCA_964529355.1 uncultured Acidimicrobiales bacterium | reverse complement strand
CGGTGAATCCGCTCGCTGGCCCAGATCAGCTCCTGAGTACGCGAGAGTTGATGTTTCGGCGCCAAGCGCACCGGTTGTTCGGCGCCATCGCCGCCGGGCCGATTCATGCTGGTGAACGACACCTTCGGGCTCTACCCGCCCTGTTTCGTCGTGACGTAGGCGACCATACGATCGATGGTCTGAAAGTTCTCGAGTGTCACATCCAGCGGATCGACCTCGGTGCTGTAGTTGTCTTCGAGCCACTGCGTGATCCGGACAACGCCGAGTGAATCGACAGCGCCGGTAAGCAGCAGATCGGTGTCGGCAACGACCGGCTCAGAGGCCGTTGAGATCTCGCTGTTGATGAACGCGACAAGCCGTTGGCCGAGATCGGCATTGGTTGTGGTCATGGGTTGTGCCTTTCGGTCCGGAAGCCCAGCCGGATGGTGCGGCGGTCGATCTTGCCACTGGGTGTGCGCGGGAAGTCGTCGACCTGGAAGATCGCCGATGGGATTGCGTAGGGGGCGAGTTGCTCGGCCAGCCGACGTCGGAAATCGGCTGCATCGAACACCACATCAGCCTCGAGAACAACGGCGGCCACCAGTTCGTCCTCGCCGTTGCCAGCGCCTCGAAGTCCTGCCACGGCATGAACGACCTTGGGAAGCGAGCCCAGCGCTGACTCGACTGACTCGAGTTCGAGGCGATGGCCGCGCACTTTGACCTGGTGGTCTCGTCGACCAAGGAAGGTAAGCGCTCCCGCCACGTCGACCTCAACCAAGTCTCCGGTGCGAAACCACTGCAGGGTTCGCCCACCCGGAGCAACGGTGCGGTCGAATACTCCGGCATCGAGGTCGGGACGGTTCCAGTAGCCCTGCATCATGGTGCTGGTGCGAACCACCAGTTCGCCGTTGACTGGCTTCGTCGCATCTTGAATCTCCTGGCCGTCGGGGCCAACGACCCGAACCTCGGTATCGGGCCAGGCAACACCGATGGGGATCTCGGCCTGCGGGTCCGGTGGTTCCGAGAAGTGATAGAAGGTGCACTGGTTGGTTTCGGTCGGACCATAGACGTTGCTGAAGGTGGCGTTCGAGAATACCTCCATCAGCTGGGCGGCGGTGGCGGATGGCATGACTTCGCCGGCGAACTTGAGCCATCGAACGCTGGCAAAGTCGAGGGTGTCCAGGCCTCCCCTACCCAACATCTGCATGTACATCGACGACACCGCATAGAGGATGGTGCACGCTTCTTCAGCCAAGTGTGTGCAAAGGCTGGCGGGCATTTTGAGATGAGGTTCGCTGAGCAAAACGACGCATGCCCCGGTGGCTGGGCCGACAAAGAAGGCAAATGTCGAGATATCAAAGTGCAGCGGGGCAAAGTTGGCCAGGCGGTCGGTTTCGGTGACGCCATAAAGTTCGGCTGAGAGCCTTGCGTAGCTCAACCCGCTCCGGTGGGTGTGCATGATGCCCTTGGGCTCGCCGGTTGAACCCGAGGTATAGATGACATAGGCGAGGTCATCGGCCAGCACGGGAACCGGTTCGATTGGCTTCGCGTCGGCGACAGCGTTCCACGAAAGTGAACGAGCGCCCGCCTCCGTTTGCACACCTTCGTCGAGATCGTCGAGTCCGACCAGCAGCTGCAATCCGGAGCACGACCTCGCGAGCTCGTTGGCCGAGGTGGCCCGGTTGGTGTTGGTGACGATCGCGGCGATGCCGCAATCGTCGACGATGCGGGCGAGCACCGAGACTGGCGACATCGCATCGAGGGGGACATACGCTGCGCCGGCGCGAAGAATCGCATGTGCCGCGACCATCGTCTCCATGGACATGTGAAGGTGGATGCCTACGCGGTCACCGGGCTTGACCCCGTTGGCGACCAAAGCGCCGGCCAGCTTCGCGACGCGGCTAGCGAGTTCGCGGTAGGTAATCTCGTCACCGAGATACCGCAGCGCTACCCGGTCGGGGACGCGATGCGCAGTGATGTCCAGCAGATGCGACAGCAGGAAGCCGTTCCGAGCATCTGATGCATCCAACTCGGGGTGCGGTGGCGAAGTACCCATTGAAATACGACAGTAACCTCACGTAGAGTAGTATTGCAAGTACTCAGAGTGAGTCTTTGCCGTTCGGTAGGCGAGGGTCCCTCGCCCACGTTCTTACCGTTCTACGACGACTTCGACCCCTATGGATGCACACCTTGAGCGTTTCGAAAGAGCCCAGCGAATCAGCACCCACCGCTCTTGCCGCGCTCCTCGACCTCAAGCACCCCACAAAGACTGCAATTGCCCAGTGGGCATCGGATGAACTGGCGTCAACCGATCTCGCCGACAGAGATGAACAGTGTTTGTTCTGGTCCGAGGGATGGCAACGAGCCGCCCACAAGGGCCTGCTCGGATTGATGGTGGACGGCGAATACGGGGGCACAGGAGCCGACCTCGTCACCGGCCTGTTGTGGTTCGAAGGACTCGGATACGGATGCCCCGACGCCGGGCTCAACTTCGCGCTCTCGTGTCAGGCATGGACCATGCAACCAATCATCGAGCGGTTTGGTTCCGAGGACCAGAAGCAGCGCTACCTTCCGTCGCTCATCAGCGGCGAACGCTGCGGCGCCTTCACCATCACCGAAGCCGGATCGGGCTCGGACACCTTTTCGATGGACACCGTCTACCAGCACAACGCCGACGGTTCTTATGCACTACATGGCACCAAGGCGTACGTGACCATGGCGCCCGAAGCCGACGTGTTCGTGGTGTTCGCCACGAAGGATCCCACCCTCGGGTCCTGGGGCGCCACCGCCTTTCTGGTCGACGCCGACACACCCGGGCTCAGCGTTTCGGACAATCGCCCGAAGATGGGTCTTCGCACCACCCCGTTCGCCGACGTGTCCTTCGACAACTGTGTGGTTCCGGGGGCCCAACGCATCGGCCCTGAAGGATCTGGCGCTGCAATCTTCAGTAGCGCTATGGAGGCCGAGCGCGCCTTCGTACTCGCCTTTCAGATCGGCGCCATGGAACGCCAACTCGATGACGCCGTCGAGTTCGCACGGTCTCGACAGCAGTTCGGTCAACCTATCGGCGACTTCCAGGCCGTAAGCCACCGACTCGCCGACATGAAACTCCGCCACGAGACCAGCCGACTCCTTCTCTATAAGGCCGCCGGCCTTGCCCTTGAGGGCAAGCCTTCGATGGAAGCCGCGGCGCTCGCCAAGATCCAAGCCAGCGAAGCATCGATCGCTTCATCGGTCGACGCGATCCTCACCCACGGCGCCCGAGGCTACGTGACCGAGTTTGGGGTCGAACGGAACCTCCGAGACGTCGCTGGCGGCGTGATCTACGGCGGAACATCGGATATTCAACGCAACATCATCGCCCGAATGCTCGGGCTCTAACCACAGGTACAACATCACCATGACCACCGGTTCCCAACGAATAGCACCACCAGCGTCTCGAAAGCGTTCGCCTTTCGGCGCGGTCATCGCCGCAGCGCTTGCCGCGCTGGTGGTACTCGGTCTCGCTACGCCAGCATCGGCGCACAGCATCAACGAGAGCTACCTGTACTTCAACGTGTTCGAGGACAGCATCGAGGCACGCCTCGAGTTGCGCGTGGACGACATCAATGAGGTGCTCGGCCTCGACATACCGGAGGAGGGCCAGGAAGCCGAAGCGGCCATCGTCGCCAACCGAGCGGCGCTCGAGGAGTTCTCTCGACCTCATCTTCGCTTGGCTGAAGGGGGCACCGACTGGGACTACACGTTCACCGATATCGAGCTTCTCGAGAGCGAGACCGGGAACTTTGCGCTTCTCTCACTCGAGATCGACGAAGAGTTCGCCGAGGTTCCACGATCGTGGGAAGTCGAGCTCGACGTGTTCTTCGAGGAGCTGCCGAACAACCGGGCGTTCGTGCTCATCGAGAGCTACTGGGACGGCGGAATCTTCAATAACGAAGCCAACGCGTTGCGAGATTTCGATGCTGGCGACACCATCCAGACCGTGACCATCGATGAGCCATCGTTCCTCGCCGGCCTCTGGGGAACCGTCGACCTGGGTATCGAACACATCGAAATCGGCACCGACCACATCTTGTTTGTTCTGGTGCTGCTGCTTCCGTCGGTATTGGTATTCGGGCGACGCAACCCTGAATCGACCGAAGACGAGTGGCTGCCGGCGCAGGACTTCCGGTCGAGTCTGTGGAAGGTCCTCAAGATCGCCACGATGTTCACCATCGCCCACTCGATCACGCTCACCCTGGCCGGGCTTGGGGTATTCGAACTCCCGGGCCGACCGGTCGAGGCGCTCATTGCGCTGTCGATCATCGCCGCAGCCCTGCACAACCTCCGGCCGATCTTCAACGATAAGGAATGGCTCATCGCCTTCGGGTTCGGCCTCTTTCACGGGTTGGGCTTTGCGGGCCTCCTGGCCGACCTTGGCCTCGACCGCACCAACCGGGTGTGGTCGCTGCTCGGCTTCAATCTCGGTGTCGAGATCGGGCAGGCCATCATCATCCTGCTTATCTTCCCCATTCTCTTTCTGCTGCGCCGCACCAAGCTGTACGACTTTGTACTGCGTGCCGGATCGATCGTGATGGCCATCGTTGCGACCAACTGGTTCATCGAGCGAGTCTTCGATATCGAAACCGGGCTCGGCGACATCGTCGACACGGTGCTCAAGTTCCCCCGAGTCCTCATCCCGATTGCCATCGCAGCCGTGTTTGCCTTCTTCTGGCAGCGCAGGGAAGGCCAACGGGGAGCCCTCATCGACCTTCCGGGCGATGAGCAATCAGCCGAGTTGGCCGACGGAAACGATGCTGAGCCAGCCCTGGTCTGAACTGCCATAAGCTGAGCTACGCGATGCTTACCTCATGCTGACGTCTGCCCGAACCCATTTGGACAGGGCTGTCGACCAACTCAAGGACCGGGTCGACGTGCTACTGCACGGCGGAACACCGGAGCGTTGGCGCTCGGCGTGGAGCCTGGTTGGGTTTGCGGGTCGCGCACTCCTCGCCGCGATCACTATCATCGCGATCGCCCGATCTCTCGGAACTGCGGGCTACGGCGTCTTCATCGGCATCGTTGCCTACGTCGGCCTGCTCGCACCGCTGGCATCGCTGGGAGTAGGCGAGGTGATGGTGAAGCGGGTATCGCGCAACACCTCGGAGCTTCGGACCGCATGGGGTGCCACCCTCGGCGTCACCTTCACCTTCGGACTCCTGCTGTACGTGGTGACCATTGCGCTCGGGTCCCTGGTGCTTCCCGGTCGGGATCTCGGGATCATCGCGTTGTTCGGAGCCGTGGAGTTTCTCTCGACTGGCGTCATGCACAACAACGCTCGGGCGTATGCGGCGCTCGACCGCTACCCAGCGATGGCGTTCACCCACATCGCCGACTCGGGCGCGCGAGCGTTTGTGGCGCTGGGCTTCTGGCTGATGGGTGGTTCGGACCTTCGCAGTCTGGCGTTCGCGATGATGATCTCGATGGCGGTAACCGCAACGGTTGCCTCGCTCACCCTCGCTCGTGTGCAGGGAAAGCCGCGGCTTCGCGCCGATCAGCTGATGCCTGCTGGCCGGGAAGGATCGAAGTTTGCCCTAGGCGACGCCGCCCAGACGGTGCAGACCAACGTGGACAAGACCATGCTGCTCTCGGCCGGGTTCGATACCGACGCTGGCCTGTACGGCGCCGGTGTCCGGTTGATCCAATACTCGATGCTTCCGGCAAACTCGATCTTCGCTGCGGCATATCCCGAGTTCTTCCGCCGGGGCGAAAGCGGCATTGAGTCGGCCCATCGGTATTCGCGAGAGCTTCGCAAGCGCGTGGTCACGGTCACGATCGTTGGCGCGATCGTGGCGATCCTCTTCAGCCCCATCGCCGGCTTTATCCTGGGCGACGAGTTCGACGGCGTGGTGCCTGTGGTGCTGGCGATGGCGCTGTACCCATTGGTCCGGGGCCTCGAAATCAACGCCGCCGACGTTCTGAGTGGCTCAGGACGACAGGCGTACAGAAGTAAGGCGCAGTTGGCCACCGCCGTCCTCAATGTGGCGCTGAACATCGCCCTGATCCCCAGCTACAGCTGGAAAGGGGCGGTGGCTGCTACCTACCTGAGCGAACTGGCGTTCCTAGCGCTCCTGGTCTGGGGAGTCCACAAAGGACGAAAACAAGAACGCAACAACGCGGCCTCAGCTGGCCTCGAGGAGACCGTCGAGGCGACCCAGGGATCGCCGGATGTTGGCTGAGGGGGGCACGGTGCCGTCGGGTGTCAGACGGTCGACGGCGCGCGGCAGGATGTTGGCGAGGCCCTGTTCGACCTGACGGGTCGGTAGGTTGGCATCGGCGGCGATGCGCTCGACCTCTTCCATACCAACTGCTGCACGAACCTGTCGTGGCGCGATCTTTTGGTTGGGGCCCGGCTGGATCCATGATTCCACCTGTGGCCCGAGGCCGCTCGCGGCGAATCTCAGAATGAGACCACCCAGGCCTTCGACACCGATGAGGGCGGCCACTGCTTCGATGAGTTCTGACTGGTGGGCAGGGCTCGACTTACCAAACAGCCGATGGAGTTGTCCCATGCTGCTCTCCATTGAGGTTGGCCGCCCGGCTGACCCAGTGAGCGGAACCCTACCGGCAATTCACGAAAACCAACCCTGACGCTGAATCGCCACAGCGACGTCAGCGGAGATCGGAGGAGTCAGTCCCCGAGGCCGACCCAGCCAAAGGTGCGGCGCAGTCCACCGTCTGACCAGAATTCCTCGTCGGCGGGAAGCCATGGCCATCCGGTTTCATCGTCGACCCGTACGCGGTTGCCCGGACTCGACGATTGGCGGGCCGCAGCGAGCGCGTCGGCCGACGAGCGGTAGTCCTGGAGCGACATCAGAAATCGCAGGGTTGGAGTGACGAACTCAAGCTCGCCCGCCTCCCAGGCATCGACAGCGTCCCACGGCGACCACCACGAGCAGGCAACGACCTCAGTCTCGTCGGGTACCGGCTCCTGCCCCTGGGGAAGCACCGAGAGGAAGAAGAGCGTGTCGTAGCGGCGGGGCGCCAAGGCGGGCGTAATCCAACGACCGATCAGTGGCAATGCGGCCGGGGTGCCCAACTCCAGCGACGTTTCTTCGCGCGCCTCTCGTACCGCTGCGTTCTGTGCGGCCTCAAGCGACGGCCCACCCGGATACGGGAACGTTGACTCGATGTGGCGAGGCGAGTCTTCGGGATCGATCCCCCCGCCGGGGAACACCTGCATGTTGGCGACGAACGGCGAAGAGCTTCGCCGCTGACACAGCAACACTTCGAGCCCACCAAGCGAGGTCGTATCAAAGTCGCGGACCACGATCACCGTGGCAGCCGGTCGAACCGCAATCGCCCGCGGGTCAAAAGACAAGCCAGACGAGTCAGCCGAATCGACAGAAGCTTCCTGATCGGATTGCGC
>CAZGVQ010000175.1:0-7426 GCA_964529355.1 uncultured Acidimicrobiales bacterium | reverse complement strand
CCGCGGAGGCGCGGCCTACCTGGCGGATCGGTGCGACGTACCCGTCGTGCCGGTTCATATCGAGGGAACGGGGCGCATTCTCCGCAAGGGCCGATCCCTTCCGTCGCCGGCGGCCACCAAGGTCACCTTTGGCGCACCGATCACCATCGACGACGGCGAACGGTCCACGGGCTTTGCGGCCCGAATCGAACGCGAGGTCGCGGTGCTCGCCGACGAAGCCACCACCGATTGGTGGAGTGCTCGGAAGCGAGCTCATGCCGGCACGACGCCGTCACTCAGCGGCCCCGAAGCGGGGGTCTGGCGCCGGGTCTGGGCCCTCGATGCGGCGTCGAAGCGAAGCAGCAAACGGTCGTGGCCCGAACTGTAGGTTCTTCTTAGATCTGGGCCTCTCGCGGTTCGAGGCGAACCGGTGCCGGGGTGGCCGCCATCGACGCTGCCAACAACATCACAAACAGGTCGGTACTGGCGCGCAACGTGAGATGCTGATCGATGGGCAGCAGCAGCGCGATGTAGATAAACGCACTGAACGATGCCGTGGCAGCTGCTCGGACCCAGGGATCGGTGGTCCGCAGCCGCGAATAGGTGCGACGAAGACCGGTGATGAGAAAGCCGAGTGCCGCCAGAAGCAGAAAGACACCGCCCACCCAGATGAACCAGACATAGCCACTCTCGAGAAACACTTCTTCGCCGAGCACCTGGTCGAAGTCGGCGGTGACGTCGAGTCGGACGCCGAGAACTCTGTTGAGTCCGTCGTCGAACTCGGGCAGGTAGAAGGTACGAAGGTTATCGATGCGGGTCTGCCAACTCACCGGAAGGCCTTCGGTCTGTTGGAACTCGTCGAGCCGGCCCCGCACCTGAGGCCAGATTGCCAGGACTCCCAGTACCGCCACCGGGGGGAACGCCAGGAAGTAGTGCGCTTTTCGGGCGGTAACCACCGCAACGATGATTCCGACGATCACTGCCCCGGCCGGCGAGAACTGCCCAGACGAGATAACGGCAAAGAAGAAGATGAGCGCAGCGGTGGCGAGCCCGAGCGTCCACCGTCTTCGTTGCTTCGCATCATCGGGGTCGCCGAGCGGTTTGTTGAAATGCGAGAACAACAGCGACAGCGTGAGCGGAACCAGCAATGCCATCGACGTGCCGTAGACGATGGAGTTTCCGGTGGTCGAGGTGCCGCGCCCCGACAACAGGTAGTCGCTGGCCTGATAGCCGGCACCGAGAAGGATGTCGTTCACCGGCCCGTTCTGAAAGGACTGCGCGATTCCAACGGCGGCCAATATCAACCCGGTGGCTCCTGCCAGAAGTACGACGAGGCGGACCTCTTTCGCCGACCGCACGACCCACCGGAACAAAAGGAACAACAGCAGATACTTGGGCAAAATCGAGACCTGTCCGATACCTGCGCCATCGATCGGCCGAGACCGGCCGATGGACAACAGCACCGGCACCACCGAGCCAAAGAACGCCAGTGCCCCGAACGCCATGTCGATGGGTTGCAGCTCGATTCGCCACCGTTGCCCCTCGAGCAGGCCGACGACCCCCCGAAGGCCCAAACCGGCCAGGGCGGCAAACATGACGATCTCGTGCGGACGGAAGAACGGCACCGGGACTCCGCGGGCGTAGCCGGAGAGCAGCGGCGTGGCGACGACGAGCGCCACAACCCCGAACAACGGGTACCGAGCGACGCCGAGAACGAACAGTGCGCCGAGAACCGCAATGACGCCAAAGGGCCCGCCGAAACCGATCGCAATACCGGCCAGCAACGCTCCGCCGAGCGCGGCGACCTCGAAGGGAACCCGCGGAAGCACCGGCGAGCCGGTTTGCGCCGGGGCGATGAGCGCCATCAGCTGCTGCGCGGTCGGCGGGCAAACAAGAGCGCCGCCGACGCAATACTCACGCCAGCTACCAGGCCGAGGGCTCCCGCCCGAATCGGTTGGGGCTCGACCGGGTCAGGGTTGAGCCAGGTCGTCCCGAGTTGTTCGGCCACCACTACAGGGGTGTTGGGACGGAGACTGTTGAACAACGAGACCTGCACACCAAGGTCGGACACGACGAACTCGTAGTCGTCGTTGAGCTCGTTCGCGAGGTCGAGATCGCCTCCCTCGCGAGCAGCGCCAATCTCGGCCAGGAGTTCGTTGCGCCGTTCCTGAAGCTTCTCGATTTCGTTCGCGGTGCCATCGAGGCCCGGTACATCGACCACCACTTCAGCGCTGGCCAGGTACTCATCGACGTAGGCCTGAACCGCCTGCTCGGCCAACTCGCCGTCGGGGTGCCGGTACGTCACGTCGAGTGCGGTGCTGTCCTCGTTGATCCCTGTCACGATGGGCTCGACCGTCAGATCGGCCACAAACTCATTGGTGTCGATGCCGAACCGCTGCGAAACGGCCTCAGCCAGCCCACGGCTCTGGGCTCGCACCTCCTGGGTGGCCAGCAGGCGATCGGTGGTGCCGAAGGAGGGGTTGACAATCGTGTGGGCGATCTCGGCCTGCGCCTGGAACTTCTCCTGCTGGGTCGAAGCCAGCAGATAGGCCACGATGGCAGGCAGGAACACGAGCACGGGCAGGAGAAAGAGCAGACGTCGACTCCTCGAAGCGTCGGCGGCCGGGGCAGCCGATGGGGAGGTCGCTGATTCTTGGGGGGAGTGATTCACGTCATCCATCGTGATTCGCCTTGAGGCAGGTAGCAAGCACCCGATTTTGAAGCTCCGGCGGAGCAGCTGCCCAGGTGACGATTTGGCGGTCGGTCTCGGCCATTAGTGTGTCGACCAGGCAACTAGCATCCCACAGTGAGAGGCCTAGTCGGTTTCGGAGGCGTCGAATGACGTTCTTTCGCCGGTTGTAGTTCACATCGGGCAGTACCGCTTCGGACTCGCCAAGCTCGTCGTCTGTCACGCTGATCTCGCGTGGTTCGGCGGACGGGTCATCCTCATCGGCGAACGCCAACGAGCGCGGGACCGGCTCGTTTCGACACTCGTTTTGAATCTCGACCACCCGCACCCGATCATCGACCGGAAGCGCACGGCTCGGATTGAGGGCATGCACACCGAATTCGTCGGCGACACCGTTCACGTAACAACGCGCCTCTGAAGCTTCAAAGCTGCTGGTCCGCTGGAGTTCGTTGACGTACCAGTCGCGGGATTCCTCGTCGGTCGAGCAGGCTGCGGCGAGCAACGACAGCACCACAAGAGCCCAGAGGGCGCGCAGGCGCGAACCGGCCAAGGCCCCGCTTCTGAGGTGGTGCATCATCTCTTGAGCTATCGGCGAAAATCGGACCCGATTTAAGCCATGACACTCGCGCTTGCAATGGGTTCAAGTGCGTGCTTGGACCCCGTGGCGCAGCATCGTTATGCGCCCTAAGCGGAACGCGGCTTCTCGCCCGGCTCCACCATCCGCAAGGTCTGGGGCGACAGCGCGTCGGAGGTAGCCGCCAGATCGACCACATACTCAGTGAGGTGCCCCGGAAACACATGTTGGCTCGCCAGCACCGGCGTTCCTGAGATATCGCAGGTGACACGGTGGGTAACCAGAACGGGAGAACCTTCGGGAATCTCGAGGATGGCTGCATCAGTAGCGTCGGCCGCCAACGCGGCCATCGTCTGCACCGCACTGCCGAGAGAAACCGGGAGGAGGTCATGGAAAGTCGTGGTCTCGACCTCGGATCGCGACATGTCGGCGCCAAGCGCCTCATCGCACCACACGGTGATGCGCCCGAAGGGTCGTCCATCGACGAGGTGTCGACGGACCACCTCGAGCACCTTGCCCTCGCCGAGCTTCTCGGCAACCCAACCCGTGGCGTCGACAAAGGCAAACGAGAGCACCTCGCGTACCGAAGCGCGATCGGATTCGGCCAACTGGCCTTCGATGGTGTTGAGAACCTCGAGGCTTTGCTGGAGTCGGTCGGTGGCGACAAACCATCCGAATCCCTGCCGCGAGTCGACCAGACCCAGCGTGCGGAGCTCGTCGAGGGCCTTGCGAATGGTGACCCGGCTGGCCGAAAACGTGGCCGACAGCTCGGACTCGGACGGCAGCACCTGGCCTGCGCCAAGAACGCCTGTCTCGATCTGGTCACGCAGTTGATTGGCGATCGCTTTGTAGCGAATTACTCGGGAGGCCACGCTCTACTTGTATCAAACTTGACTTAGGAACACAACTTGTACTAAACTTGTATTACAATGGTCGCTCCCTTCGACGAATCCCCAAGATTGGAAAAGCGGACGGCGGAATGACCCCATAGCGTCACATTTGACGGTAGAACATAAAGAAACAGAACAGAACAGAGAAGAACCATGGCAGTACAGGCAGAAACCCCAATCGAACTGGTCAACGGCGTCTACGCCACCCTCGACGACCGACTCGGTGCGGCACGAACCCGCTTCGGCAGGGCTCTCACTCTGGCCGAGAAGATCCTCATCAACCACCTCGACTCCCCCGAACAGGAACTCGAACGCGGCGACAGCTACGTCGACCTGCGACCCGACCGCGTCGCCATGCAGGACGCGACCGCCCAGATGGCATGGCTCCAGTTCATGACCGCTGGCCTCGACTCGGTCCACGTGCCCACCACCACCCACAGCGACCACCTCATCCAGGCTCGCGTCGATGGCAAGACCGACCTACTCAACGCCAACAAGACCAACGCCGAGGTCTATGACTTCCTCGAGTCGGTATCGGCCAAGTACGGCGGCGGCTTCTGGGGCCCCGGAAGCGGCATCATCCACCAGGTGGTGCTCGAGCAGTACGCGTTCCCCGGCGGAATGATGATCGGCACCGACTCCCACACGCCAAACGCCGGCGGACTCGCAGTCATCGCCGTAGGCGTCGGCGGCGCAGACGCGGTCGATGTGATGACCGGGTTCCCCTGGAATGTTCGCTGGCCAAAGCTCATCGGCGTGCACCTCACCGGCGAACTCAACGGCTGGACCGCACCGAAGGACATCATTCTCAAGGTCGCTGACATCCTCACCGTCAAAGGCGGAACCGGCGCAATCGTCGAGTACTTCGGGTCGGGTGCCAACAGCCTCAGCGCCACCGGCAAAGCCACCATCTGCAACATGGGAGCCGAGATCGGCGCAACCACATCGCTGTTCGCCTACGACGACGCGACCGCCCGCTACCTCAAGAGCACCGGACGCGAGGCCATCGCCGACGCTGCCAACGCGGTCGCGCACCACCTGCGGGCCGACGACGAAGTACTCGCCAGCCCCGGCGACTACTTCGACCAGGTCATCGAGATCGACCTCAACACCCTCACGCCGCACATCAACGGCCCCCACACCCCCGACCTGGCCCGCGAGGTAAAGGATCTCGGTGCCGAAGCCGAAGCCAAGGGCTGGCCGGTCGAGATCAGCGCCGCGCTCATCGGCAGCTGCACCAACTCGTCCTATGAGGACATCACCCGCGCCGCTTCCATCGCCCGGGACGCGAAGGCCAAAGGCCTCACCGCAAAGACCAAGCTCATGGTCACCCCCGGCTCCGAGCAGGTGCGCGCCACCATCGAACGCGACGGACTCCTGGCCGACTTCGAAGCGCTGGGCGCAGTGGTTCTGGCCAACGCCTGTGGCCCCTGCATCGGCCAATGGGACCGCTCTGAGGAGCACGACCACCACGCCGGTGAGCCCAACACCATCGTTACGTCGTACAACCGCAACTTCCCCAAGCGTAACGACGGCGACCCCGCCACCCTGGCGTTCGTCACCTCGCCCGAGACCGTGATGGCACTCGCGCTTGCCGGCCGGGTCGACTTCGACCCGATCGGGGGCACCCTCACCAACGATGCCGGCGAAGAGGTCAGCCTCGACGTCCCCGTGGGCATCGAGCTCCCACCGCAGGGATTCACCCCCGGGAACAACACTTTCGTGGCTCCGCCCGAGGACGGCTCGGGCATCGAGGTCGCGGTCTCCCCCACCTCCGATCGCCTCCAGGTACTCACCCCCTTTGAGCCATGGGATGGCAACGACTACGAGGACCTACCAGTGCTGGTGAAGGCCCAGGGCAAGTTCACCACCGACCACATCTCGATGGCTGGCCCGTGGCTCAAGTACCGCGGCCACCTCGAGAACATCTCGGGAAACCTCTACCTGGGCGCCGTAAGCGCATTCGAGGGATACGAGGTCGGGTTCGGCAAGAACCAACTCACCGGCGAAACCCAGAGCTTCCCCGATATGGCCAAGGCGTACCACGAGGCCGGCCAACAATGGGTGGTTATCGGCGACGAGAACATGGGCGAAGGTTCAAGCCGCGAACACGCGGCCATGGAACCGCGGTTCCGCCTTGGCGTGGTGGCTATCGCCCGGAGCTTCGCCCGTATTCACGAGACCAACCTGAAGAAGCAGGGCATGGTGCCACTGACCTTTGCTGATCCGGCCGACTACGACCGCATCGACGAAGACGACCGCATCGCAGTTCGCGGGCTGGCCGACCTGGCCCCCGACGAGCAGGTCACCGTCGAGGTCACCAAGCCCGATGGCTCCACCATCAGCTTCGCCACCAACCACACGTTCAGCGAAGACCAGATCGAATGGTTCAAAGCAGGAAGCGCACTCAACATCATCCGAGCAGCCGGCAGAAAGTAGCGTGGCCGGGGAACGCTAAGAAGCAGAGCCAACAAGTGGCGAAAACCTGTAGGGCGGAAGGCGCCAGCCTGGAGCCCGAGACCCGCGGCCTGCGTGGCCGGGAAACGCTAAGAAGAAACATCGCAGGTTAGGCCTGCGCTGAGGGTTGCGATCGAGTCTTCGGGTTCCAGCCCTGTGGTTCTGCCGCTGATGGGGCCGCTGTCGTCGAGCTGAAAGAAGCCTTCACCCCCGGCGGTGGCGAGGGTGAATCCGGCGCCATATGTCGCCCCCATGTCAGCGAGCGTCACTCCGACGCCGGCGCCGAGGCGGGCGACAAGGTTTTCAGGACGTCGTCGGTCGTCGCCTGCAACGAACCATTGCTCGAAGGATCTCGGGCCGGACCCGTCGGCCTCGGTGCCGGCAAAGATCACTTCGAGGTCGCCGATGTTCACCACGCGCACCTCAGGCGCCGAGCAGAACTCATCGGCGATCCAGCCCGAATCCGAGTCCGGAGCTCCGGCGACGGTGGTGATTCGGTCGAGGGCTGCGTCGGCGTCGAACCCGAACAGCACATTGGATTCCGCGCCGGTACCCGGTTCGAGGATGAGCCCCCTCCCGGTCAGCGCCACCAGACCCGGTCGGGCCAGTACCGGCAACGTGGTCACGGTTGTCGGCGGAACGGTGGTGGTCGGAACGGTTGTTGGAGCCACCGTGGTTGGAGCAAGAGTGGTAGGAACAATCGTCGTGGTGGCCACCGTCGTCTGCGTGGTCGGCGGAATCGTGCTTGCAAGTGTCGTGGTCGATGCGCCATCCACGGCCACATTGGCGTCCTCATCGCTGTCGCCCCCGTCGACGAAGAACAGCAGGTAGGCCGAC